>NZ_JAKUFQ010000008.1:0-127774 GCF_022663475.1 Bacillus cereus group sp. BfR-BA-01382 | reverse complement strand
CTCATAACCAAATAATTCACTTTCTAACAACGTCTCCGAAATGGCCGCACAGTTTACACGGACGAACTTATTGTATTTTCGATTACTTCCATTATGGATTGCATGGGCAAACAATTCTTTACCAGTCCCAGATTCACCGCGTAACAGTACCGTTGCCGGTGTATTCGCTCCTAGCTTCGCCTGTTCGATAGCTGCAGTTGTTTCATCTGAATTTCCGACAATATCATCAAAAGAATATTTCGCTTCTAATGTGCGAATGATTTGCCTCGCTCTATTCAATTCATTTGTTAACTTTTGAATTTCCGACACGTCACGGATAACGCCGACGCTTCCTTTCAATATTCCATCCACAATAACTGGCGCTACGTTTACAATTACATCGCGCTTTTTTTGCCCAATCTTCATATGTATTCCGCGCACCGCACGACGCGTTCGAAGTACTTTCATATGCATACTTTCGCCTTCTACAATATCAGTTGTAGCAGGCTTCCCAATAATATCTTCTTCTGTTAAACCCGTTAATTTCGTATATGCCGGGTTAATGACTAAACCTCTTCCTTTTTCATCCACAACCGAAATCGCTTCTTCAGATGAGTTAATAATCGCCTCTAATAGTGTTTGAATTTCTTTTAAGTCTGTAACTTCTTCCGCTAAATCTACAACTTCTGTTATATCTTTAAAAATTGCAAATGCCCCTTGTACCTCTCCGCCCTCTTTTAATATCGGTATACGCGTTGTAATAATTTTCTTTCCATTCTCTAATGTTAGTTCATAATTTACTTCTATTTGTTTCGTACGTATAATGCGAAGTAATTTACTAGTCGGAATAACTTCTAAAATATATTTTCCTATCGCCTCTTCTTTTTTATATCCGATAATACGCTCTGCACTTTTATTAAAAAGACGAACTTGTCCCTCTTGATCAATTACGATCATGCCGTCATGCGTAGAATTTAAAATTAATTCTCCTTGTTGCGTTTGTTCCTCTAACCGCCCAATTAACCCTTCCTTCTCATGCGCTAATCCTGTAACAATTTTTGCAATATCACCTGGTATAAGAAGAGTGTCTTTTTTCTTTTTTTCCAATAAAACTTTATGTACATCATCTTCACCTGTCATATCAAATATTACATCGATATGCATAGAAAGAAATGGAGTTACACTTTCTCCAATTGCAATTCCATATTCCTTAGCAATTTGTAATCCTTTTGCCAACGGATTTATATCAATAATCCCTATAATTTGAAATATATTCGAACTATATAACAGATTCAGCAGTGCGCTCCCGCCTTCACCTGCACCAACAATTAATACTTTTTGTTTCATATATTACACTTCCTCTCGAAGTAACTATGCAAATTTTTTCACACCCTTATCTTACTCGTTCAACCCCCTCTTGACAAACCCCCTTTTCATATAACATCATTAAAATAAACAAAATAATCTGAAAAGGAGCGTTTATATGCAGCGTTACCTTGCTCTATCATTAGCACTCATCCCTATTTCATTAGCTGTGTTTGGTATAAAGTTAATGAGAGATACTGTATTCGGGATTCTATTTCCACCAATCTCTATACTGTGGTTACAATTTTTAATCGGCGCTCTCTGCTTCGGGCTCGGGTTTTATATTTTTGGTGGCTTCGTCGTACACCGAGATCGTAAACGAAATAAAGTACAAGCTCGCTTCAGAAGATAGGAATGCCCCACTATTTATAAATAAAAAAATGAGACCGTTACACGCGGTCTCATTTTTTTATCGGCAATAACGTTCTTGCCGTTTCAGGGTAATCAGTAATAATCGCCGATATATTCATATCAAAATATTTACGCATAAGCGTTTCTTCATTAATTGTATAAGGGCGAACCTCTACACCACTTTCCATCGTTAGTTCAGCAATAGCATCTTGAAGGTAACGATAATTCGGATGTACTGCTGTAGCCCCCATTTTTTTCGCGTATGCCCACGGACTATGCAAACCTTCACGATATAAAATTGCAGTTTGAATATCAGGAGCCATCATATGGCACCGTTTCATACTGTAGTGATTAAACGAAGAAAATACAACGCGATCCTCTAAACTAAATTTCCGTACAAGCGTTATAACTTCTTCCTCTAAACCTCTATATGGAATTTTATTATTTTTAAGTTCAATATTAAGTAGCAAACTCGTTTGTTCAAGCCACTCTAATACCTCTTCTAAAAGTGGTATTTTACAAAAACCTACTTTATCACCAAATTTATAACTTGCATCTAACTTACATAAGTCCTCATATACATAATTCCGAACCGCACCTTTTCCATTTGTAGTCCGGTCCACCGTTTCATCATGAATGACGACAACTTTTCCATCTTTCGTTAATTGAACATCAAGTTCAATTCCATCCGCTCTAAAAGACTCAGCCGCTTCAAATGAAAGCATTGTATTTTCTGGGTACGTTCCAGCCGCACCACGATGCGCAAATATAAGAGTCATCCTCACTCCCCCAATCTTATGCTATACTATACGAAAAAGGAGGTACTTCTATGAGACCATTGCAAATTTCTCCAGATACTGCAGTCCGCTTATCAAAAGCACTAGGTGTTCCACTTGAACAACTCATGCATATGCCGCAACACATTTTAATTCAAAAGCTAGTTGAATTAGAAAAACAAAATAAAGACGAAGAATAATACAGTCCTGTTTTGCAGGGCTTTTTATTATTTTCTATTATATCACGGATGACTTCCCTGCTAAAATCCTTTAACAGATGTGCTACGATGCGATTTAGCCGTTCCTTTATTATTTTTGTTACAAATCATAAAGAAAGCAGACTATTTATTTATAAGCCCCCATTGCGTCCTTAAACACGATCATAAAAAACTAGAAGCCCTTTATATTATTTTTTATTGAACGTGCGGAGCATCCCCTGATTCGTATAGTTCTTTCGCTTTTTCCTCCCCGAATGTAGTTAAAATATAATGTTGCTCTTCTACCGCATCCATCGCTCTAGTTGCTTTACAAACGTTATCTTCTTGAACATCCGAGAAATAATTGTGATCTTCTACAATTTTACTAAAATCTTTTTGTGCCCATCTATTAGCAATTGCTAATAGCTCATTTTTCTTCGAAAAGCTACTCTTATTTATGATTTCTTTTAATTTTTTAGCATTATTTTGAATCATTGGGATAGAGCCCGATTTTCGTTCTGCCACCACTTTTTGATGAGTCATGCGATGCATCGCTGTAATGACTTCTCTTTCAGTAGAATTTTCAGTAACATACACATCAACAAAGACCCCATCTACCTCTCTACCTACTATTGTTTGGTCTTCTTTTTTATCTATTTGAGCGCTCACTTCTTTATCTACTGGATTATCGGCAAGTTCTAACATCCCAAATGTAACTGCAATAGCAAGAACTCCCATAGCTGCTACTATTCCTAGCCAAGTTGAAATTTTATTTTTCATTCCCCTTCCCCCTATCTATATCTATTTAATTGTCTTATAAAAAAACTCACTTACATGTAATATTACTAAAAATAGGTTTTATTTTCCATAATATCAAATAATCTCTTTTTCTAAACAAAATAAAAAAACCAACGAATTATAACATTCATTGGTCTTTCATTAAAAAGTTTATTAGTTTTAAAATTACTGTCGAGTATAGAGTTCCAGCATGCATCGGTTTTACTAAAACAAAAACCCTTTTCTACTTCTACTCTCAGCTAGCTTTATGTTCAAGTCTCAGCTTATCCGCAACCATTGCGATAAACTCAGAATTCGTAGGTTTTGCTTTTGACATGGATACTGTATAACCGAATAAGGACGAAATAGAATCAATATTCCCACGGCTCCACGCTACTTCAATCGCGTGACGAATTGCGCGCTCCACACGGCTTGCTGTTGTATTATATTTCTTTGCGATATCTGGATACAATACTTTCGTAATCGATCCTAATAATTCGATATCGTTGTATACCATGGAGATTGCTTCTCGTAAATACATATATCCTTTAATATGAGCGGGTACACCAATTTCATGAATGATACTCGTAATACTCGCATCTAAGTTTTTCGGTTTTCCATCTACTGTTGTTGCTGATCGGAATGATGGTAGTGGACGTTTAATCATAGCGTTTGCTTTACCACTCACTTGACGAATATGACTCGTTAAATTCTCCATATCAAATGGTTTTAATATGAAATATGAGGCACCTAAGTCAACTGCTTTTTTCGTCACATCTTCTTGCCCGAATGCTGTCAACATAATTACGCTAGGCTGTTTTAACCTTTCAATATGTCGCATTTTTTCCAATACAGCTAAACCATCTAAGTGTGGCATAATAATGTCTAAAACGAGTACATCAGGTTGCTTATCTGCTAATAAGTTTAAACACTCTTGACCATTATAAGCAGTACCGATTACTTCCATATCATCTTGAGCAGCTACATAGCTCTCTAACATTGATACTAGTTCTTTATTATCATCCACAAGACATACTTTAATTTTCTCCACAGCTTTTCCTCCCTTACCGAATCGATTCTCCGACATGTGTATCCTTCTAGGCTACATGAATTGTTCGACAATTGTGTGAAAATTCCCTTTTAAAGTTTCTTACTTTCCGATAAAATCACAAAAAAATATGTTTATCGTTCATTTATTCCCTTTCGCAACACATTCCATCATAGAAATACAACGAAACGTTCAACCCTTTTCTTTTATTTTACAACAAAAAACACCTCTTGCGGAGCTTTTACAAAATTTCAACGAATTTTTCAACAGAAAAAGCGAGCTAATATATATATATTAGCTCGCTTTTTTCTCTTGATCATAAATATTAATTCCAGCTTGATGTAACATCCATTCAATATGAACACCATATCCTGATGTTGGATCATTTACAAATACATGCGTAACAGCACCAATTACTTTTCCATTTTGTACAATTGGACTTCCGCTCATCCCTTGTACGATACCGCCCGTTTTCGCTAATAGACGTTTATCTGTTACTTTTATTACCATACCCTTTGTGGCTGGGAATTTTTGTTGCACTGTACTAACAACTTCAATATCAAACGCTTCTACTTTATCTTGATCAATAACTGTTAATATTTTTGCCGGTCCTTCTTTTACTTGATGAGATAATGCGATAGGCATCGCTTTATCCATTATACCGTTTTTCATATTCGTATTTAATTTGCCAAAAATACCATATGGACTATTAATTGTAATATTGCCAATCACTTCACGATCTGGTGAGAATCTTGCTAATTTCTCCCCTGGATTCCCATGACTACCTCTTTCAATTGATGTGACTGTCGAGCGCATAATTTGTCCATCTTCGACTTGAATCGGCTTTTTCGTATCATTATCAGAAATAACATGACCAAGTGCCCCGTATTTCATAGAATCTGGATGAACAAATGTCATCGTTCCAATTCCAGCTGCCGAATCACGGATATACAAGCCAATTCGATAAGAAGATTCACCGTTGTCTTTTTGTGGAGTTAGCTTCGTACGAATATATTTTCCATCTCTTAACAATACAAGATTAAGCGGTTCACCTGTTTCTCCACTATTATGAATAAACGGTGCTACATCACTCATTCTTTCAATTGTTTTACCATTAATTTCAGTAATCATATCTCCAATTTGTACACCTGCTGTTTCACCAGGAGATATTTTACCCTTTTCAGTTTGAATTAAATGATGGCCTACAACAAGTACACCTTTTGTATTTAATTTCACACCAATTGATTGTCCACCTGGAATTACTTTAAAATCTTTTAACACTTTCACATTTACTTTTTTCACTGGAAAACCAGCAAGCTGAAATACCATATCAGCTTCACCATTTTGATGAGAATTTACCATAAGTCCTTGTTTTTGTTCATTCGAACTCACTGTAAATACATGACGATTTGTGGATGAAGCTTTGAAAACTGGTAATGATGATATTTCTGATTGTTGTCCTTCAAAAACAACAAGTTGTTTCGGTGATGAAATAAACGTTCGAAGCGGTTTAAAACATCCAATAAAAACTAAAGAAACAAGGAGACAAAGACCTATTATTTTTCGAAATTTTTCTAATTTCAACTTGTTCACTCTCCTCGCTCCTACCCCACATTCAGCCTCTTGGCTTCACTTTTTAATCTCTCCTTGCAGTGCATTATTTATAACCGGAAGAATTAAGAAATCGTCATTTGAGAAAAAAAGCTATCCATTACTGGATAGCCTCTGCTGTCTGTTTAAAATGATGCGCTTGCGTAAGTAATTCTTTCGCATGCTCTGTCGTTAAATCTGTGATTTCTACACCAGAAATCATTCGAGCTATTTCTGTTACTTTATCCTCCATAGTTAAAACAGTAACTGATGTAATTGTCCGATCATTCGCTACTTGTTTTCGAATAAATAAATGTGAATCCGCCATTGAAGCTACTTGAGGTAAGTGCGTAATACAAAGTACTTGCGAGTTTACTGATACTCGATAAATTTTTTCCGCAATAGCCTGTGCGACTCGGCCACTTACACCCGTATCCACTTCATCAAAAATAACAGATGCAACCCCTTGATGCTTAGAAAAAATGCTTTTTAAAGCTAAAATAATACGAGATAACTCTCCGCCAGAAGCAACCTTTGAAAGTGGTTTTAGCGGCTCTCCTGGGTTCGTTGAAATATAAAATTCCACATGATCGTAACCATCCACCGTAAGTCTTACCGGTGCACCTTCCACAAGGGGTTCTTCTGCATTTCCTGCTCTCTTCATAATTCGCACTTCAAATTTCGTTTTTTCCATATATAATTCTTTTAATTCCTGATGAATTGCATTTGTAAGATGTTCTGCAAGCTCATGACGCATATTACTTAACAACGTTGCTTCTTTCAGAATAACACTCTCTAATTCCTTCAACTGTTTCTTCGTCGTTTCAATATGAACGTCTTTATTTTCAATTGTAAAAATTTCCTGTTCAATTTTATCTGCATACGCTAAAATCTCTTCTACAGTATTTCCATATTTTCTCTTTAGCATACGAATTTCATTCAAACGTGTTTCGATTTCATCTAAACGATTTGGATCATATTCCATCATATCGAGCTTTTCTCTCAGTTGATAGGCAACCTCTTCTAATAAGTAATAGCTATTTGCAATTGAATCATAATTCTCTTGATACATTTCATCTAAATGTGTAATACTTTCCATTTGTCCCATTGCACTTCTTACATTATCTAACCCTTGTCCGTCGGCACTTAACGAACGATATGCATCACCTAACGCTTTATAAATCTTTTCAAAATTAGAAATTTGCAATCGTTCCTCAGTTAATTCATTTTCTTCATCCATCTTTAAATCTGCCTTGCGAATTTCTTCATGCTGAAATTGAATTAAATCTAAGCGATGTGCCATTTGTTGTTCATTTTCACTTAACGATTTCAATTGTTTTTTTAATTTTTCATAGTCAGCGTATACATTTTGATATATGTCTAATTGTTTAACGATTCGATCCCCATCAAAGTGATCAAGCATAAACAGATGTCGTTCTTCATTCATTAAATCTTGTGTTTCGTGCTGTCCATGAATATCAACAAGTGATTTCCCAATTTCTTTTAATATGCTAAGTGTAACAAGCTTCCCATTTACACGACATACACTCTTTCCGTTCGCAGCAATATCACGCTTTAAAATAATCATGCCATCTTCTATTTCTATATCTAACTCTTCTGCCTTTTCAATACATGGATGCTTCTCATCTTCAACATAAAATAGCCCTTCAATCTCAGCCTTTTCTGTTCCATATCGAACAAATTCTGCTGATCCACGGCCACCTACAAGTAAACTAATCGCATCAATAATAATCGATTTTCCGGCCCCTGTTTCACCGCTTAAAACCGTTAAACCTTTTTGAAAAGAAATATTTAATGCTTCAATAATAGCAAAGTTTCTAATCGATAATTCCGATAACAATGCCCCATTCACCTCGTTATAAAATAATCCCTTACTAAAGGATTTTCTCAGTTCTTCATTCAAATAATCATGTTATATATTTGTATGTATATACTCTTCTAACCCGCTTCATTGTACCAAACATTTGTTTTACGGGTCAATCCATCTATTTTCTAACTTTATGCAAACAAAATATTATATTACAATTGAAAATTCATATTTTTAACCAATAAAAATATCTTGTTCACTTTCCACTTTACGATGGAAAGCAAACAAGATTTTTTGTTACAACATATTTAAGAAACGATCAGAGACAACACCTGTATCGTCAGGTGTACGGCAAATAATTAAGCAAGTATCATCACCACAGATGGTTCCGATGATCTCATCCCACTCTAAATGATCAATAAGTGCTCCAAGTGAATGAGCGTTACCAGGCAATGTTTTTAGCACAAGCATATGTCCTGCCGTGTCTAATTTTACAAATGAATCCACTAGATTTCGTTTTAATTTTTGTAACGGGTTAAATCGTTGATCTGCTGGCAAGCTATATTTATAGCGCCCATCATGTAATGGCACCTTCACTAAGTGCAGTTCTTTAATATCGCGCGATACTGTTGCTTGCGTTACATTAAATCCCTCATTACGTAAAATATCAACTAATTCATCTTGTGTTTCAATTTCTTTGTTTGCAATAATTTCCCTGATTTTAATATGGCGCTGACCTTTATTCATACATTTGCACCTCACACTATCTCTTACCATAGTTTAAACATTGGTATACTTCACTTATTTATGTTAACTTATAATTCGTTTCTTGTACACAATTGTTTTTACAATCATTATACAATTACAGCAAAAAGAGGAACAACATATGTTATTCCCCTTTCCCTTTTTGTTTTAGAACGTCATGCGCTTCTGTAACAACTTGCTCTATAGAAATCGGAGAATGATTTTCGCCATTCTCACGTTCACCATGCCATTTCAGATGAATTAAAAATTCAATATTACCGTCTCCACCCGTAATTGGTGAAAATGTTAAACCTTCCACATCATAGCCTTCTTTTAAAGCAAACTCGACAATCATTTCTACAACAGCTTCATGTACTTTTCTATCACGAACGATACCTTTTTTCCCAACTTGCTCTCTTCCAGCTTCAAACTGTGGTTTAATTAACGCCGCTACATCTCCGTTAGGCATAAGCATTGTTTTTAAAACTGGCAGTATAAGCTTTAATGATATAAATGAAACATCAATACTTGCAAATTGAGGTAAACCACGTTCTAAGTCTGCTGGTGTCACGTAACGGAAATTTGTTCGTTCCATTACAACAACACGCTCATCTTGACGTAATTTCCACGCTAGTTGATTGTATCCTACATCTAATGCATAAGATAATTTCGCTCCATTTTGAAGCGCACAATCTGTAAAGCCACCAGTTGATGAACCAATATCTATCATAACTTTATCTTGTAAATCAAGATGAAATGTCTCTAATGCCTTTTCAAGTTTATAACCACCACGACTTACATACGGCATAACTTGTCCCTTCACCGTAATCTCAGTATCTTGCGAGATTTTCTCTCCTGGCTTATCAAGTCTCATTTCATTTGCATATACGAGTCCCGCCATAATGGCGCGCTTTGCTTTCTCACGCGTTTCTATAAGTCCTCGCTCTACTAATAGTACATCTACTCTTTCTTTTTTTACGCTCATTTGTTACGCCCTTTTTTGTTTTGATGGAATCATTGTATGAATACGGTCTACGACAGCATCTGTCGTTAAACCAATTTCTTCTAATAATTTTGTTACACTTCCGTGCTCTATGAAGCGGTCTGGAATACCCATTCGTTCAACTAATGCACTATGGTAACCATTTTCAGATGCAAATTCAACTACTCCTGTTCCAAAACCACCAATTAAACAAGCTTCTTCAATCGTTAAAATCGGTATATTCTTTCCTAGAAGATCATGTAAATATGCTTCATCCATTGGTTTAATAAAGCGAGCATTCACTACTTTCACTGAAACTCCAGCTTTTTCAAGACGCTCAGCGGCTTCCATCGCCATTGGTATTGTCGTACCAAACGTTAAAATAGCTGCTTGTGTACCCTCTTTTAACGTCTCCCACGTACCGATCGGAATCGCCTTTAATTCTTCATCCATATGAACGCCAAGTCCATTACCGCGCGCATAACGCAATGCGATTGGTCCATCTTCATATTGCATCGCCGTATAAACTAAATGTTGCCCTTCATTTTCATCTTTCGGCATCATAAGCACCATATTTGGCAAGTGACGTAAGAATGAGATATCAAATACGCCTTGATGCGTTTCACCATCTGCTCCTACTAATCCTGAGCGATCTATTCCAATGAAAACATTTAAATTTTGGCGGCATATATCATGAACAACTTGGTCATATGCTCTTTGTAGAAATGTCGAATAAATTGCTAAGAATGGCTTCATTCCTTGCGTTGCCATACCTGCTGCCATCGTTGTAGCATGCTGTTCTGCAATACCTACATCAATCATACGATTTGGGAATTCTTTTTGGAATTTCTCAAGTTTTGATCCAACAGGCATTGCAGGTGTAATTGCTACGATACGCTCATCCGCTCTCGCTAGCTTAAGTACTGTTTCACTAACAACAGCACTCCATGCTGGTGCAACTTCTTTCGGCTTAACAAAGTCACCTGATTCAATTTTATAAGGTCCTGTTCCATGCCAAGTTCCAATAACGTCACTCTCGGCCGGTTTATAACCTTTTCCTTTTTTCGTAATAACGTGAACAAGCACTGGGCCTTTTGTTTTCTTTGCATATTGCAACGTTTCGAATAGCTTTTCATAATCATGCCCATCGACTGGACCTAAATATGTAAAGCCTAACTCTTCGAAAAAGACACCAGATACTAGTAAATATTTAAGACTATCTTTTATTTTCTCTGCTGTCGCAGCCACTTTCCCGCCAACTGCTGGGATTTTCTTTAATATATACTCTAATTCATCTTTTACCCAGTGATATTTTCCTGCGGTACGTAAACGACCAAGTACATTATGGAGCGCACCAACGTTTGGTGCAATTGACATTTCATTATCATTCAAAATAACAATCATATCTGTCTTTTCATGTCCAATATGGTTCAATGCCTCTAAAGCCATTCCGCCTGTTAAAGCACCATCTCCAATAATTGGTATAACATATTCTTTCGTTTTCTTTAAATCACGTGCCAGAGCCATTCCCATTGCAGCCGATAACGATGTCGAGCTATGACCAGTTTCCCATACGTCGTGCTCACTCTCACAACGTTTCGGAAAACCACATAGGCCTTGATATTGCCTTAATGTACCAAACTCTTTCGCGCGTCCAGTTAAAATTTTATGTACATAGGATTGATGTCCTACATCCCATAAAAATTTATCTTGCGGGCTATCAAATAATTTATGCAGAGCAATTGTGAGTTCTACTACACCTAAATTAGGCGCAATATGTCCACCTGTTTGAGAGAGCTCTTCAATTAAAAACTTACGAATATCCTCACTCAATCCCTCTAGTTCACTGATAGACATATCTTTCAAAAAACTAGGGTTTTGAATTTGCGTTAGATCCACATGGATCACTCACTTTCATTTCATAATCTGTCAACATGTCAAATATTATAAAAAACATTTACACAAAACAAGAAATTCTCTTTTCTATTTTTCGTCTTGTCCCGCTATTAACCAGTCTATTGCGCCCTAATCCTATTATAAACCATATTTCTTTAGGCGATGAAAAAAATAGCCGCTAACACGAAGTGATAACGGCAATGTAATCTACATATATTTTTGCCAATAACAAGAAAAGAAAAACCTTTTCCTACAGTTATATCATAAAATGATAAATGACTCAACAAATGAAAACGCTGTTATATTAGTTATTACGTTTTGCAATTAAATCGCAAATAGATAGTAAATATTCATCTTGTAATTGCAAGAAGCTAATCGCACCTTTTGCTTCTGCAATTGTTTCTTCTAAAATATCCTTTGCTCTATCTACAGTAAACAACGTCGTATATGTACTCTTTTCGTTAGAAAGATCACTACCAATCGGTTTCCCAATCTCTTCTTCGGTTCCTTCGACATCTAAAATATCATCTCGAATTTGGAAAGCTAGACCGATATATTTGGCAAACGTAAGCAACTTTTCTTCTTGCTCTTCTGTCGCATCAGAAAGTATCGCACCCGCAAGCACAGCAAATTCAAGCAGTTTTCCCGTCTTATGTTTATGGATGTACTCCAATTCATCAATCGTAAGGCGTTTCCCTTCAGCTTCCATATCTGCCACTTGTCCGCCAACCATTCCTTCTGGTCCTGCTGCTTTTGCAAGTTCAAGTACAAGTCTTACTTTTTTTTCGGCAGAAATTTCTTTTTGCTCATATGCCATAATTACTTGAAAAGCATACGTCAATAAGCCATCTCCTGCTAAAACTGCCATCGCTTCACCAAATACTTTGTGATTTGTGGGTTTTCCTCTTCTTAAATCATCATCATCCATACAAGGTAAATCATCATGAACTAAAGAATATGTATGAATCATTTCAAGAGCACAAGCTGCACCTACTCCAAGATTTCTTTCTTTCCCAAACGCTTGTAATGTTGCAAACAAAAGTAACGGGCGGAGACGTTTTCCACCCGCTTCCAAAGAATATGCCATCGCTTCACGAAGTACATTTGGACATTGTAATTCATTTGCATAGCTTACAAGTTTCTCTTCTACGAAAGTTTTACTTTCTTTCAAAAAAGTATCAAAAGCAATCGTCACTATGCTTCATCTCCTACAGCAGTAAACGGTTCAAGCTCTCCATCTTCCCCAAGAATAACTGCCATTTGTTCTTGTACATTCTTCAACTTCTCATCACAAAGCTTAGATAATTCCATGCCCTCTTTAAAATAAGAAATCGCTTCTTCTAACGGTACGTCACCTTGTTCTAGCTTAGAAACAAGATGCTCAAGTTGCGAAATTGCCTCTTCAAAGCTTAATTTATTTTCCATTATTCAATTCACGCTCCTCTATGCCTGATACGCTACAATCTAGTATTCCATCTTGTAATTGAACTGAAACAGCATCTCCAAGGCTTACATCTTTCACACTTTTTAACACTTGCTTCTCTTCATCATATACAAGCCCGTACCCTCTCATCATTACTTTAAGCGGACTTAACGCTTCAAGTTTTTGAGCAGCTCTTACAAAGGCAAATTCTTTCGTTTGAAGTAACGTTTGCATTTCACGTTGTAATTGCTTTTGCAACGTTTCAACAGCTACCTTTGTTTGCATAATTTTTTGAGATGGGTGGTGCTTCTCTAAATAAAATGAAAGTTGCTTTAACTGATTCACCTTTTTATCAATATAGCGCTCTTTCGCTAAAACAAGCTGTTCTAGCGCTCTATCTAATTGCTCTTCCTTTTGCTCATATACTTGTCTTGGATAACGGAACGCATACGATTTTTGCAACACTTGTAGTTTTTCTTCTTTTTTATGTACTAACTCTCTCATCGCTCTTTGCAATCTCAGAGTTCTTTGCAATACCTTTTCTTGTAACTCTATAATGTTAGGTGCTGCCAGCTCAGCTGCTGCAGTCGGTGTTGGCGCGCGTAAATCTGCAACAAAATCTGCGATTGTAAAATCCGTTTCATGGCCTACTGCCGAAATAATAGGAATTTCACTCTTAAAGATTGCTCTTGCAACCATTTCCTCATTGAAAGCCCATAATTCCTCAATAGAACCTCCACCACGGCCAACGATTAGTACATCTATCTCTCCCATTTCATTCGCTGTACGAATCGCTTGTACAATCGAGGGAGCCGCTGACTCCCCTTGTACAAGTACCGGAAATACAATAACATTCCCAATTGGATAACGACGTTTAATCGTTGTTATAATATCACGAATCGCTGCTCCTGTTGGCGACGTAATCACACCTATTGTTTTAGCGTAAGGAGGAATTGCTTTTTTATAAACTTGAGAAAAAAGTCCTTCTTCTTCTAAACGAACTTTTAACTGTTCGTACGCTAAATGTAAATTTCCGACTCCGTCAGGCTGCATGTCTTGAATATAAATTTGATAAGAACCACTCGCCTCGTAAACAGAGATTTTCCCTTTCACGAGTACCTTCATCCCATTTTCAGGTTTGAATTTAATATTACGATTATGACCCGCAAACATAACCGCTGCGATTCTTGCATTTTCATCTTTCAATGTAAAATACATGTGGCCACGGCTATGATTTTTAAAGTTGGAAATTTCACCTTTTAACCAAACAGACTGCAAATGCGGATCATATTCTATTTTTGTTTTTATATAGCGTGTTAACGCTGTAACGGTTAAATATTGCTTCTCCATTTCTCTCTCCTCATAGCCAACTCAAATTATTTACAAACGACACCTGCACGTTTGGCAGATTCAACAGTATTATGAAGAAGCATTGTGATTGTCATTGGACCAACACCCTTTGGCACAGGTGTAATGTAACCCGCAACATTTAACACGTTGTCAAAATCAACATCACCACAAAGTTTCCCTGTTTCTAAACGGTTTACACCAACGTCAATTACAACCGCTCCTTCTTTAATATAATCCGCTGTTATCATTTTAGGTCGTCCAACAGCTACGATTAAAATATCCGCTAACTTCGATAACTCTTTCATATTTTGCGTCTTAGAATGACAATATGTGACAGTTGCATTTTCATTTAAGAACAATTGTCCCACTGGTTTACCGACAATATTACTTCTTCCAATTACTACTACATGTTTTCCAGAAATATCAAGATTCGTTTCTTTTACTAATTCTACAATACCGTGCGGTGTACATGGAAGGAATGTATCTTGTCCCGTCATCATACGTCCCACGCTAATTGGGTGAAATCCATCTACATCCTTTTCTGGTGAAATTCTTTCAATGATAGCTTTTTCTTCAATATGTTTCGGTAAAGGTAATTGCACTAATATGCCATTAATACGGTCATCGCCATTTAAGCGATCGATTTCAGCAAGCAAGCGTTCCTCAGTAATTGTTTCAGGAAGTTCAATTAGCTCTGAGTAAATCCCTACTTGTTCACAGCCTTTTTCTTTTCCTTTTACATAAGAACGAGATGCTGGATCTTCTCCAACTAAAATAACTGCTAATCCTGGTACAATCCCTTGCTCTTTCAACTTCACAACTTCTTCTGTTAATTGTGCTCGTTTTTTCTCCGCAACTTCATTTCCTTTGATGATTACTGCTACCATTTTAAGATTCCCCCTTAAAGAATTTACAGTGTATCTTTTATATTAGATAAAACGCCGTTAATAAAACGACGAGATTCCTCATCCCCAAATGTTTTAGCAATTTCAATTGCTTCGTTAATTGTTACGTTGTGTGGAATTTCTTCCATGTATTTCATTTCATACACAGCTACACGTAAAATACTGCGATCAACAATACTAATACGCTCAAGCTTCCACTTTTTTAAGTTTTGACGAATCGCTTCATCGATTGCTTCTTTATTTTCTACAAAACCCACTACAAGTGACTCTAGAAACTCATTTGTTTCTTCGCCTTCATCTAGCGTGTTTTCCACTGCTACTTTCGGTTCTAATTCACCTGTAATATCCATTTGGTATAATGCTTGCATTGCTCTTTCTCTAGCCGTCCTACGTTTCATTGTAACTCTCCTTTATGCTTCAAGTCTTTCCTTATACTTTGTTATATTATTATAATTTATAAGCCGTCAATTCACTTACTCTTACAGTTTTCATTGATTTTCCAACCTTATAATACAATGATAATAACACAATTTATCGTTTCACACACGGGTTACAAGGCTGAAAAATAATAAAAAGATTAACTTCAAGTTCCATATCTTATCACAATGTACGTTTTTTGGAAAAACGACACATTTTCTTTTTTATTTCTTATTTTTTGAAATAGTATAATAATTAGAGGATTGTAATTTGTGAAGAAATGAAACGATAAAAAAGATGCCTATGTTACTAGGCACCTTTTCATTCTTACACTGGTTCGATTTCTGTTTTTTGTGTTTCGAATGTTACGCCAACGATGTGAACATTCACTTCTTTTGGCTCAAGTCCTGTCATTGTAAAGAGCGCTTGGCGAATATTGTCTTGAATCTTTTGAGCAACAACTGGAATTGCTACACCAAAATACATTACAACATAAAGGTCAACGATAATATCTTCGTTTGCTAATTCAACCTTTACACCTTTACCATGATTTTTCTTACCTAACTTCTCAACAACATCTGTAGCAAAATTACCGCGCATTGCCGCTACACCTTCTACTTCAGCAGCTGCAATACCTGCAATTACTTCAATTACTTCTGGTGCAATTTCTACTTTACCAAGAGTTGTATCTTGACCCATATCTAACATATGTTCAGCCATGAAAAAAACCTCCTTTAATGTATCACTGCGTCACAAGTTCATGCTCTTCCAAAAATTTCGTATTAAACTCACCTTTTACAAAATCAGGATGATCTAGCAATTGCAAATGGAACGGGATTGTTGTATGTACGCCTTCAATGACAAATTCACTAAGTGCGCGCTTCATTTTTGCAATTGCCTCTTCACGTGTTTTTCCGTGAACAATTAATTTAGCAACCATCGAATCATAGAAAGGTGGGATTGAATATCCCGGATATACAGCTGAATCGACGCGAATACCAAATCCTCCTGGTGGTAAGTACATTTCTACTTTACCTGGAGATGGCATGAATTTTTTGGCAGGGTTTTCCGCATTAATTCGACATTCAATTGCCCAACCATTAAATTGTACTTCTTCTTGCTGTAACGATAACTTTTCTCCTGAAGCAACAAGAATTTGTTCTTTAATTAAGTCCATTCCCGTTACCATTTCAGTAACTGGATGCTCAACCTGAATTCTCGTATTCATCTCCATGAAATAAAAGGTTTTCGTTTTATATTCATAAATAAACTCAACCGTACCAGCACCTGTATAATCAACCGCTACCGCCGCTTTAACTGCCGCTTCACCCATCTGCTTGCGAATATCTTCATCAAGTGCAGGTGATGGACTTTCTTCTAATAGTTTTTGCAAACGGCGCTGAATTGTACAATCACGCTCTCCTAAATGAATGGCATTTCCGTGTGTATCTGCCATTATTTGAATCTCAACATGGCGGAAATCTTCAACGTACTTTTCTAAGTATACACCAGGGTTCCCAAAAGCGGTACTAGCTTCTTGCTGTGTAATTTGAATTCCTTTTATAAGCTCTTCTTCATGGCGTGCAACACGAATACCTTTTCCGCCGCCACCTGCAGTCGCTTTAATAATGACTGGATATCCAATTTGATTAGCAAGCTCGATCGCTTCTTCGGTATTTTTAATAATCCCTTGTGAACCTGGTACAATCGGAACCCCTGCTTCTTTCATTGTATCACGAGCAACGTCTTTTGTGCCCATCTTTGAAATAGCTTCTGGACTTGGACCGATAAAAATCAAGTTACATTCACGGCATAACTCTGCGAAATCTGCATTCTCTGCTAAAAATCCGTATCCCGGATGAATAGCATCGCAGCCTGTTAACTTCGCAACGCTAATAATATTCGTCAAATTTAAATAGCTTTCTTTCGAAATCGTTGGTCCTACACAATACGCCTCATCTGCAATCTGTACGTGAAGTGACTCTTTATCTGCTTCTGAATAAATTGCAACTGTTTCAATGTCCATTTCTTTACAAGCACGAATAATTCGTACAGCAATTTCCCCACGATTGGCTATTAATACTTTTTTTATCATCACAAAGACTCCCTTATTACGCTTTTACAAGAAATAGCGGTTGTCCATACTCAACAAGCTGTCCGTTATTAACAAGAATTTCAACAATTTCGCCCTCTACATCAGCATCAATTTCGTTAAATAACTTCATAGCCTCGACAATACATACGATAGAATCTTTCGATACTCTATCCCCAATACTTACATATGGAGGTGTATCAGGTGAAGATGAAGAATAGAATGTACCTACCATTGGTGAGGTAATCTTATGTAGGTTTTCATCTTGAACAGTTTTCTTCTCTTCTTGCTTCGGTGCTTCTGCTTGCGCTGCTGCTACTGTCGTTTCAACTTCAACAGGCGCTACTGGTTGCATAGCTTGTTTTGCTGCAGGTGCTTGCACAGCAACAACTTCATTACCACGCTTTTTCATTTTGATTGTTGTACCGTCTTTTTTGTATTCAAATTCATCAATATTAGAGCTATCAATTAATTTAATTAATTCACGAACTTCTTGAATTTTAAACATGTAAAATCCACTCCCATACTCTTGTTTGTCCCGTTTTTACAGATTCTCGTCACAAAACTAGATTGACTGTAAAAATACGATGTATTCTATTAGAAAATATATTTCATTAACTAATAGAAATATTTACTATTTCCATCTTACGATAAATTTTTTAAACATTCCAATTTATATTTCTTTATAATAAATCGAAACTCCTGTAAAAAATATTATTCCAATAAAAAATTATTACCTAGTAATAATACCAAGTTTCACACGAAATTGGCAAGACCACTTCAAAAAAAAACATTGACTACTTTTGCAAAACGTTACATAGCAAACACGCCATTCCCTCTCCACTCTTCACCACATCTATAGTCAATAACATATTTTTACCAAATATTAATTTTTGTTTACACGCCGTTCATCATTCCTTCATATAAGAATAGTATGTTCAAAGTGTAGAAAATATATTGTGCTGAGGTGTGGAAATATGATATGGCTCATCCTCTTTTTACCTGCCGTAATCGTTTGGGCATGTGTTCTTTGCATCCACGTCAAATCCGGAAAAAGTAATCATCAGTACCATGAACCATTAATCTTTTACTCACAACGTGTTTCTCCATTCCGAGTTGAACATAGTAAAAATAACTACAAAGACAAAATAGAAAAAAGCTATCGAAAATGATAGCTTTTTTCTATTCACACGTACTTACATACTCTATTCCACTATTTGCATACCCTTTGCTTAGTAAAAGGTAATAATCCGCAGGGAAACCCCCTACGGATTAAAGTTTCACTTATTTCGCTGGTGGATCAAATTTCACACCTACATCTTTTGATCCGCCTTCACTTCTTACAAGTTGAATAATTTTATTTGCTTCTTTCTGTGAATGTTTTGCCGCTTTAACCGTTACTCTAATATCTGTACCATCAGCTCTTACAAGAGCATCTGGATATCCTCCTTGAGATTTAATTACTGTCTCAAGTAATTCTTGCTTCGTTTCCATTGTAGTGATTGCATCAAAGTTATCTTTCGCTTTACTCTTTTCTGTTGCTGAAGATTTCGAAGAATTCATCACTTCTTGTAATTTTGCTTTCGCTTCACTACGTTGATCTTCCATTTGCATACGTAAGGCTGTGAAATTCTCATCACTTGATTGAACTGATACATTACCCTCTTTTTTACTTGTTTCTTTTTTAGTATTTTCTTTTTTGTCTGTTTCTTTATTTGTTGTTTCCTTGCTTGTATTTTCTTTTTTCGAGGTTTCTTTAGGTGCTTCGTTTGTTACTGCTTTATCAGTACCTTGTTTTTCTTGTCCAATCTTTTCACCTGTTGCCGGCGATGCTGTATTCATTTTGTCAGGAGTTGTCACGTAATACACAGATAGTACAACAACTAAACTTAACATCGTTAATAGCCAAACTGTTTGTTTTTTTAACACTTTATTTCCTCCCTATCAATTTTTCGGTGAAACTGAAACGCGATGGGCTGGTACATCTAGCAGCCTTATCACAGCTTCTTTTACCATTGCTTTAACTTGTATATTATCCACTCCCTTTGCTACGACAAGAACACCACGTACTTTCGGCTTCTCTGTTCGTAAAACAACAGGAGTTTCTTTATCCCCTTCACGTATAATGACAGTCTTTTCATCAAGAGACTCGTCCTCTACTTCTCTCTTACCGCCTGTTTTATCTGTTTCACCTGTTGTTTGTGAGCGTTTCACTGTATTTTTCTCTAAAATTTTTTCTTCAGATGAATCTAAATTCACTTTAATCGTTACGTCTTTTACTCCTGCTATTTCTTCTAAAGCAGCTTTTAATTCTTGTTCATACGCTTTTTCATATTTTTCTACATTTGACATACTATCATTATTTTTTTGTCCGAAAGTTGGTAAGTCTTTTTCTTGGTTTTGAGTTTTTTGTTCTTTAAATACAGGTACTTCTTCTTTTTTACTTGAAAATAGACTACTAGAAAACATAAGCAAAATTCCAAGTATGAGTAGGACAAGTAAAAACTTAGGTGTTACCTTTTTACCCTTCTCGTTGCTTTCTTTTTGATCCCCATTCAATAAGTTTCGAAAAAATGAGAACTTCGAATTTTTATCTTTATTGTCCATTTACTCTACCTGTCCTCCCTTCCATTTGAACTTGGATTTGTTTACCCTCTAGTTGCCACCTGCTTGAAAAGAAATCTTTCATTTCCACATTCGTTTCTTCCACTTTTTTTGGAGGCTCTTTCGTATTAATTTCAATTGGCTTTACTGTTTCGATTGCATCATTTTTACTGCGTTCTTTTTCTTTCAACGTCACAACAACAGATTGAATATCTTTCGCCGACTTTACTTCTTCTGTATTTTCTGCTGCGACTATTTGTATTTCAGAGACAGTCATACCATACTTTTTCTCAAACTCTTTTCCTACTTCTTTTTTCATTTTGGTAGCCATCTCTTCTAAACTATATGCACGTGTTAGAGCTTGTATTTCTTTTTTCTTCGAATCTATTGAATTTTTTACAGATCCTTCTGCTACGTACTTTTCTTCATTAAAATTTGCAATTACTTCATTTACATCTGTCTGCAATAATTTAAAAAGAGGCGTTAAAATTAATACAACTAACAAAAGACTTACAACAAATTTAACGTATTTTTGCAAATTCGAATTTGGAAGAATAAGATGAAGCATTGTCGCTAAGAGCAAAAAAACGATAATATTTCTAATCCACTCTGTAACAAATTGCATACTCTTCACCTCCTACCGCATCATAAGTGTAATATTCCCCGCAGCAATAATAATTGTAATACTTAAAAAGAACATAAATGATACGATAGCTAAGCAAGCAAATACGTAAATGATGCTTCGTCCAATAATGTCTAAGCATTGAATAATTGCTCCGCTGCCAACCGGTTGCAATACTGCTGCTGCGAATTTATAAATAAATGCGATACAGAAAATTTGAATCGCTGGAAAGGCAACAATTAAGCATAAAATGACGAGCCCAATAATTCCGACTGTGTTTTTCAATAATCCTGATGCGCTAATAACAGTATCTGCCGCTTCTGTAAACATCCTTCCAACTACTGGAATGAAGTTTCCTGTTACAAATTTAGCAGTTTTCACAGCTATTCCATCAGCAACAGCTGTTGCTGTTCCTTGTACAGATAATACTCCTAAAAAAATCGTTAAAAAAATACCGATAATCCCAACGCTAACATTTTGCAGAAGCTTGGACAATTTCGTCACTTTATATTGATCACTCATTGTACTTACAATACTTAATATCGTTGCCAGTAATAAAAGTGGTAGAACGATATAATTCATAAGAAGCCCACTCGTATTCATTAAGAAAATGATAACCGGATGAAAAAACGATACAGATACAACCCCCCCGCCAGTTGCTATAAGCGCCAGCAAAATTGGCAATAATGCTAATATAAAATCTACCATTGTTTGTATCGTTTCTCTTGCATATGTCATAACGACATAAAAACTATTTAAAGCAAAAATAATAAGTACCATATATACAACAGCATCAGCAATTTTACTTACGCTACTTTTTGAAAAAGCGGATTGCAGTGATTGCAACAATGCACTAAAGATTGTGAGCATAATAAGTGTGCCAAGCAGTTTTCCATTAGCTGCAAGCTCATGAAATAAATATTTTAATAACCCTATCATCCACTCTTTTAGAGAGAATTCTTTTTCTCCCTTTACAAACTCCATAAAACTCCCTTTTTGACTCTCTGGCAAATAGCCTCCATATTTTGTAACAAGCCCGTCCCAAAATTGCTTCACATCTTCAATTCCGAGCTTATCCAATTGTTGATCAACGACGTTTGTTTCTACAGGAGAAGCTTGTACAACAACCGGTAAAGAAAAGAAAAGGAAGCAAGCAAATAGCAGCTTAGCTCCAAACCTCCTCAACATTCACTCCCCCTTATCCCGTCGGTAAAAATCCGAGAATAGTTTCAATTACAACCGTCAAAATAGGAATTGCCATAACGAGAATGAGGATTTTCCCAGCAAGTTCAATTTTCGAAGCGATGGCACCTTGACCAGCATCTTTTGTAATTTGGGCTCCAAACTCAGCAATATAAGCAATTCCAATAATCTTTAGTAACGTTTCCACATAGACGTTACTAACTTTCGCTTCACTCGCTACTCTCTCAATCATTTGTAAAATAGCATGAATTTGATCAATTAAAATAAGAAACATCACGCTACCTACGAACACAATAAATAAAGATGTAATGCTAGATTTATGCTGGTTCAAAACAGCAGCTAAAAACGTAGCAACGAGGCCTAATCCGACAATTTGTATAATTTCGATTCGAACCGCCTCCTTTACTGGAAGAGAAAGACACTTTTAATCTTGTCGAATAGCGTATTAATTAAAAATGCGACATGAAATAAAATGACGACAAAACCGACAAGGATAACCCAATTTGCAATATCCTCACGCTTCAATTCTTTTAGTACAGTATGAATGAAAGCTAAAACAATGCCGATTCCGGCGATTTGAAATATTAATCCAACATCAATGGACATCGCCTTTCTCCCCCCTATAGCAGTAAAATTACAATAAGTAGCCCTGCTAGTACCCCTAAGCTCTTGATCATTTTCTCGTATTGCAGTTGTAAAGCTTTTGCTTCCTCTTCTTCTCTCTCCAAATGTGTAATACATAAGCGAATATGTTTTTGTTGTGATTCACGATCATGTTGCCCGAGCGTTTCACCAAATTGCTGCAGTATTTCAAACTCGGTTTGTTGAAACGCCGTCAACTTCCAATTCTCTTTCAAACTATCTATCCAAGCTTCCCTTACTGTTTGTTCTCCACTTTCTAGTTTTTTAGCGAAACTTTGAAATATCCAATTTAATGGATTCGGCATTTGTTTAACTAATCGCTCGGCAGCCTCTGATAAAGGTGTGTGTCCATACATAATTTCTGCCTCTAATGATTGAAGTGCTGATTTTAATAATCTAAGTTGCCTCGGCCTTTCACTGTATCTTTTAGCGTATGAAAACCCGAAAAAGGTGCTGACCGCAACGATTAACACTGCACCAAATATTTTCACCATACGCCCTCAGCCTTTCTATTTGATAACACTGGTTTTCCATATTTATCTTTCACCTGCATAACCGTTCCTGGACCCCTCGCTTTTGACAACTCCACAAACCTATCAAATATACGAAGCTCTAGCACTGCCTTGAGCGATGGACGTCTCACAACATCCTCATAGGAAAATCCGTGTGCGCTTATAAAAAGCTGAACACCTGCATGCACTGCCTCCATAATTGCTTCACTATCTTCTTTACGACCAATTTCATCTACGATCAAAATATCAGGACTCATAGAACGAATCATCATCATCATTCCTTCTGCCTTTGGACATGCGTCTAACACATCGACTCGGGTACCAAAATCATATTGCGGGATCCCTTTCACACAGCCGGCAATTTCTGACCGTTCATCAACGATCCCCACTTTACAGGAAGGAATTTCCGAAGCACTTACCCCTTGACTCATGCAACGTGCTACATCTCTTAAAAGCGTCGTTTTTCCCGTTTGCGGAGGGCCAATTACCATCGTGTTTAACCATCTTTTTTCATACAAATATGGCAAAAGCGGTTCAGCAATCCCTATTTTTTGACGAGCAATACGAATATTAAAGGAAGAGACATCACGAATCATTTTCACTGCGCTTTTTTCTGTAATGACTTTTCCCGCTAACCCGATTCTATGCCCCCCGCGAAGCGTCACATACCCACGTTTTAATTCCTCTTCCATCGTATAAATTGAGAATTGACTTAACTTATTCAATAAGTAAATAGCATCCTCTGCAGTAGTGATATAGTCATAAAAAAACACCTTTCCGTGTGCAATACACTCTAGCGGTCTTCCAATTCGAACACGAATTTCCTCTAAAGCATCGTATTGCTCACATTCTTCAATTAAGTACTTCATCGTTTTTGGTAAAACTTCTAATACCTCTTTCATCGGCCTCTCCCCACTATACTCGACTTACTATTTCAGTAATGCGATAAAAATACAGCAAATTCCAAGCGCTAGAAAAAAGAGCTTCAAGAAAGAAATTTCACTTGCTACACTCGCTATCCCAATTGTCATTGTTAAAATTAATACGGTAGGTCCAACAAACGCCAACATACCATTTATAAACAACGCTTTCTTCGCATCATTCACATAAAGCATAAGCAAAGCAGCAAATATCTCCGCACTACCTGAAAATAATCGAAGTGCCCCCATAACAAGCACGGATGTTTCCATTGCCGCTAGCCACTGTTTCATTCTTCCACCTTCTCCCGTAACAGTTACTAACTTCGTATTCTAAAAAAGAATATATTTGTACAACCATATGCAGAGGTTGTCTATTTCAGAAGTAAAAACATAATTTTTCTCTAAAGTCTGAATTACAATCTGAATATTCGTATTATTTCATGGTATATTATGGTATATTTAGTTTAAAAGGGGTTTAAACCATGCAGCACGTCACTTTATTACCACTAGATTTATGCTATACAAATGTGATTTTCGAGCTATCAAGTGATCCACATATAAAAAATGCATTGGGGATAACGGTAGAAAACATCGAAGACACGAAAACATTTCTTCTTTTCGCAATAGAAGAAGAGCGTCAAAAGAAATCCTTATCGAGAATGATTGTGAATGAAGAAAATGAAATAATTGGCCTCACCACACTTAAACATATTAATAATGAGAAAAAGCAATCTCACATTGGTAGTTGGCTCGGCTATCCGTACTGGGGAAAAGGCTATAACGAGGCTGCTAAAAAAGAAATCTTTAAAATCGCCTTTTTAGACTTACAACTTTCCTACGTATTTGCTGGTGCTAAAACGAATAATATCCGCTCTTTAAAAGCACAAGAAAAACTACCTTATATTTCATTGCATGTGGAAAACAAGTTTCCAGACGAACACGCTGCACTAGAGAAAGAAGTAAAGTCACCTTGCTCTCTGCATGTCGTGTCACGTGAAAATTTTTTAAACTGGTTGAAATTACAGAATGAGGAGGCAAAATATGAAGGTATTGAAAGTTAGTTTAACCGTTGTAGTAGAATTAGCTCTTATTTATCTTTTTTCATTATTGGTCGGTTGGTCATTTATAGAGACCTTTTTCCTTGGTAGTTTAGCAATATTTGCAATTATGTGGTTAATTATTATGAGTAACCATAGAAATAACATTACAGATCACGCAATAAGTAAAACATTAACTGGCGTTGAGACTGGCGAAATAAAGCCATTTCAAATTGTTTTGACTCCATCTATTATGGGTACTCTTTCACTTGTTTTAGTCAGTTTTATAATAACAGTTATTTACTATCTACCCTATTTCCTATAAAAAAAGCACTCGTGAATTATCACGAGTGCTTTTTTACTATGCACGAGAAACGTATTTACCTTCACCAGTGTTGATGATAAGCATTTCGCCTTCGTTAATGAAGATTGGTACTTGTACAACAAGACCAGTTTCTAATGTAGCTGGTTTTGTTACGTTAGAAGCAGTATCACCTTTAATACCAGGCTCTGTTTCTGTAACTTGTAATTCAACTGTGTTTGGAAGTTCAACACCAAGTACTTCGCCTTGGTAAGTCATAATTGCTACTTCCATGTTTTCTTTTAGGAATTTAAGCTCGCGCTCGATTTGTTTTTCACCAAGTTCGATTTGCTCATAAGTTCCGTTATCCATAAATACGTGAGCCTCACCGCTTGCGTATAAGTATTGCATACGACGGTTTTCGATGTGTGCTTTTTCTACTTTCTCACCTGCACGGAATGTTTTCTCTTGAACAGAACCTGTGCGAATGTTACGTAGTTTAGAACGAACGAATGCAGCACCTTTACCTGGCTTTACGTGTTGGAAATCAAGTACTTGCCAAAGGGCATTGTCCACTGAAATTGTTAAACCTGTACGAAAATCGTTTACTGAAATCATGTAAAAAAATCCTCCTGTGTATTACAAAATAATAAGTTCTTTTGGTGATTTCGTAATTACTTCATTACCTTCACTTGTCACAATGATATCATCTTCAATACGTACGCCGCCAATACCTGGAATATAAATACCTGGCTCTACTGTTACAGCCATACCTGGTTCAAGTACTGTATCAGAACGGAACGCTAAACCTGGTGCTTCATGGAGTTCAAGACCTATTCCATGACCAGTAGTGTGTCCAAAGTATTCACCATATCCTTTTTCCGTTATGTAGTCACGCGTTAGCGCATCAGCCTCGCGACCTGTTAAACCAGCTTTAATACCGTTCACACCACGTAGTTGTGCTTCTAAAACGATATTATAAATTTCTTTTAATTTATCAGATGGTTCACCGACTGCAATCGTACGAGTAATATCAGAGCAATATCCTTTGTAATAAGCGCCGAAGTCTAATGTAACGAAATCTCCTGTTTCTATCACTTTTTCAGATGCCACGCCGTGCGGTAATGCCGAACGAAGACCTGAAGCAACGATAATATCAAACGAAGAAGATGTTGCTCCTTGTTTTCTCATGAAAAATTCAAGTTCATTTGACACTTCAATTTCAGATACTCCCGGGCGAATGAATGATAGAATATGCTCAAAGGCAGCATCTGCAATCTGTGCAGCTTCCTTTAATATCTTAATCTCTGAATCAGTCTTTATCAAGCGTAACTTTTCTACAAGTCCAGAAGTCGGGATAAATTCAGCATCAATCGCTTCCTTATGCACTGAATAAGAACTATATGTAAGAGTATCTTGCTCAAAACCAAGTTTTTGAATTCCAAGCTCTTTCACTTGCTTTGCCACTTCATCAATGATCAATCCTGCGTGCTGTACAACCTCATATCCAACCGCTTGTTTACTTGCCTGCTCGACGTAACGGAAATCTGTAATAAATTGAGCACGATCTTTTGAAATAAGAACAACGCCTGCTGTTCCTGTGAAGTTAGCCATATATCTACGACTATGTTCATTTGTTAACAAAATACCGTCAATGCCAGCCTCATCAAATGCACTTCGTAATCCTTCAATTTTCTCCATTACTCTATGCCCCCCTCAATTTCTCCATTAATGCAAATAACGCTAACTTATAGCCATAAAAACCAAATCCTACAATTTGACCTGCACAAACAGCTGCCGTCACAGATTCATGACGGAATGATTCACGCTGATGAATGTTAGAAATATGTACTTCAATAACAGGAATCGAAATGCTCGCAATGGCATCACGAATCGCATAGCTATAATGCGTAAATGCTCCCGGATTTAAAATGATCCCTTCATATATATCTTCCGCTTCATGAATAATGTCGATAATGGCACCTTCATGATTCGATTGGAAACATTCTAACTCCACTCCCATTGTTTCTGCTTCTTGCTTCATATCTGCTTCAAGTGTCGCTAGCGTGCCCTTTCCATATACATTTACCTCACGAACACCGAGGCGATTTAGGTTAGGACCGTTTACGAGGAGTAACTTTTTCATATTCTTAAAACTCCTTAATATTAATATCTATACAATATTTTAACATAGGAGTTACTTATTTGAATAGTTCGTCTTCTCTTGCCCTTCTTGTTCTACTTTATTGCTATTTACTGCATAAGAAACAGAATATGCTATAAACACACCATATAATATAAAAATACATATTGTCGTTACAATTGTCTCTTTTGGCAAATGGAGCGCACTTTTAATAACAGGAGCCATTAAACCCATCCCAAAAAACAGTAATGCCCACCAAAATAGCCCATAAATAATTCCCGCAATAATCCCTTCAAACTTTGCAAAAAATGCTTTATATAAAAAGGCAATCAAAATTGAAAGAAGTCCCATACACACTATTCCGGACACATTGCCCCATACCCCCTCTTTCCAACTTCCAAACGCAAATGGTAAAAGGAAATAATTCGGTCCCGCCTCCGTGAATGAAAATATATGAAGGAAATACCATATCCCGCCCCAAAAGATTCCACCAAACAAACCGATCTGCACAAAATTCCTTGTTCCTAATTGTTCTTGACTCACATCGACACCTCCGCTCAATAGTATGCCCGAAACTATTTTGAAGCATGTTTAAATCCTGCGAAATTTGTCTATAAAAAGAATAAGAAATGTCCGACTCTCATAATATTTTCCCTTGTCATCTACTTGTATTTGCCGATAAAATAAAGGAAACTCGGTGATTGTCTTATTTCAAAACGACAGAACCCAGTATGACAATTGCCTCTTTTTCTACATAAGAGAGAAACAAATACAGGTTGGTGTTAACATGGCAGAAGAGTCAAAACAAATATATGGCGGGCAAGCGGTCATAGAAGGAGTTATGTTTGGCGGTAGAGAATATACTGTTACAGCGGTTCGTCGTAAAGATAAATCGATTGAATTTTATCGATTACCACGCGTTCGTAATAAAGTATTATCTATCCTAAAAAAAATTCCATTTTTACGAGGGATTGCCGCTATTGTGGATGCAAGTGCGAATGGAGCAAAGCATTTAAACTTCGCTTCTGAACGATTTGACGTCCACCCAGAAGATGATGAACAAATTGCTAATAAAAAAGAAGAACAATCAAAATTAACGATGGTATTAGGAGTTGCAGCTGTTGGCGTTTTATCTTTCATATTCGGTAAAGTCATTTTCACAGCAGTTCCTGCACTATTAGCTGAATTAACAAGACCGATTTTCCCATCTCATACTGGGCAAATCATTGTCGAAAGTGTCATTAAGCTCATGCTATTATTGAGCTATATATACTTTATTTCTTTAACCCCACTTATTAAGCGGGTATTTCAGTATCACGGTGCAGAGCATAAGGTAATCAATGCTTATGAGAATGACCTTCCTCTGACTGTAGAAAACGTTCAAAAGCAAACTCGTCTCCATTATAGATGCGGCAGTAGCTTTATTATATTTACAGTCATTATTGGAATGTTCGTTTATTTCCTAGTCCCTACAGATCCTCTTTGGGCACGAGTTATAAACAGAATTTTATTAATTCCAGTTGTACTTGGTATTTCTTTTGAAGTATTGCAATTTACAAATCGATTACGAGATATTCCCGTATTACGCGTACTTGGATATCCTGGATTATGGCTACAACTATTAACAACGAAAGAACCAACAGATGATCAAGTGGAAGTAGCAATTGCATCGTTTGAAGAATTATTACGTTTAGAGAACAAACAATAATTATTTAAAAATGGTGTTCAACTCCTTTCCTCATCGTTAATATACTAATTTTAATATACGTTTTTAGGAGGTGTCCCTTATGAACGGTCGTTCGTTTACTTTCGCTATATTTGTGCTTATTATCGGATTGGCAATATTCGGCCTTGTTTCATCTGTTATTACAAATCCCATGGGTGTATTAAGAAATATCGGGTACATGTTACTTGTTGTCGGTATCTTTTACTTGCTATACAAGATGTTTACAAATTCCAGTGGTTCTGCAAATTCGCAAAGCTCATATAAGCGTGCGGCAAAACAATCGAACCGCAAACATGGGAAACAAAATGTAGCACCCCTAGGCAATTCTTTCTTTAAGTCAAATACTTCTAATGACAAAAGTAAAAAAGGGAATTCTTCCACTTTGAAACGAAAAAGAAAACAGTCTCATTTAACTGTCATTGAAGGCAAAAAAAGCAAAAAGAAAGACCGTGCTTCCTTTTAGGAAATACGGTCTTTTTTTATACTTTGAAGCACTTCTTTTAAACTTTTCTCTCTCATACTTTCAATTCGAAGATGATGATTTTCAAATGGTAAATTCCGTGTCACATCATTAGGTACCACAACGCACGTTAATCCCGCTGCAATTGCTGCTCTCAATCCATTTAATGAATCTTCAAACACAACAGCTTCAGACGGCTTAATTCCTAATTCTTCTATTGCAATTCGATAAAGAGCTGGATCTGGTTTTACCTTCTCAACATCTTCTCTCGTTTTAATAACTTCAAAATAATCTCGAATCTGTAGCTCTTCTAAAAAATGAATAACCCATTCTCTAGACGAACTAGAAGCTAGTGCGATTTTTAATCCCATTTCTTTCGCTTCTTCTAAATATTCTTTTACCCCGTCACGAGCTTTTGGTATTTTCATTTTCTCTTTATGTAAAGTTGCCACTTTTTCTTTTAATGCACTTTTGTTAAACTTCTCTTTTAATTGATCATTTAAATATGCATAAAGTACCTCATCTGTTGTTCCAATGCATTTCGCAAATTCCTCTAAAGGTAGTTCTTCGCCGTATTCACGAACAGCATCTCTGAAAGAGTGAAACCATATCGTTTCTGTGTCCACAATTAATCCATCAAAATCAAAAATAATTGCTTTCATAATTCTCCCATCCTTTTCGAATTGAAATAAAAAAGGAAACGCCATACGTTCCCCTTAATTACTTTTCTCTTCATTTGCTCTTTGAACACCGCGAAGTGTTTCCACTCGGACTGCATCTTGTTCAAAGTATTCCACTAAATCACCAATGCGATCAATCGCTTCCCAACTTAAATGATGCTCAATTCCTTCTACATCATTGTAAATTTTACCTTCATCCACACCGATAATACGCATAAATTGCTCTAGCAAGTCATGACGATATACGAGACGTTCTCCGATTTTTTTACCTTTTGTTGTTAATACAAGCCCTCTATATTTTTCATAAATTAGATATTCATCTTTGTCTAATTTTTGCACCATTTTTGTTACAGAGGATGGATGTACACTAAGCGCTTCAGCAATATCAGATACGCGGGCATAACCCTTTTCATCAATCAACAAATAAATTTGTTCAATATAATCTTCCATACTAGGGGTAGGCATCGGTTTCCTCCATCCAAGTTCATTTTGCTTATTCCGTACGAAGCAATCAATAAAATGATACACCAGAAAGAATAACGTGACAAGGTGGAAACGAGCCTAAATATATAAAACAAAAAAGAATCTGTATTTGCATACAGACTCCCCTTAAGTAAAGTATTGTATTTCTGCATTAGGAAAAAACTCATTTATATAACCTCTTATCGTTTCTTCCAATACTGCTGCTTCATCTTTTTTATATACGTATTTTCCGATGCCGTATCGTCCCCATTTATATTTACGCTTCTCTTCATCCATTTCAAGTTTCGTCTTCGGATAACGCTCTTGAATGACCTTTTTTGCCGGTTTTGTAAAGCGATGTTGAATTAATTCAAATGTTAAATTTGGTATCGACAAATCTTTTAGTGCATTGTACAGTCGCTCAAATAGTTCACGGTATCCTTCTTCCCACCCTTCATGCATATAAAGCGGCGCAACTATAAATCCAAGTGGATAACCCGCACCTGCTACTTTACGTGCAGCCTCTATTCGCTCCTCAAACGGCGATGTCCCTGGTTCAAAATTTTTAATTACATATCGTGAATTTATACTAAATCGAAAACGAGTTTTCCCATTATGCTTTGCATCTAATAAATGATCAACGTGCGAATATTTCGTGACGAAACGTAAGCGCCCATATTCACTTTCTCCAATGAATTCAATCGCCCGCTTTAATGCATGTGTTAAATGATCAATTCCAACAATGTCTGATGTACACGCTGCTTCAAATCTTGTTATTTCAGGTGCCCTTTCATCCATATATTGCTTTGCCTTCTCAAATATTTCATCAAGATTGACATACACACGAACGTAAGGCTTACTCCCAAGTGTCGTTTGCAAATAGCAATAATGACAATGTCCCATACACCCTGTTGCGAGCGGAATTGCATATTCAGCTGACGGTTTTGACGTATCAAACTTTAGCGTCTTCCTCACTCCAACGACAAGTGTAGCCTTTGCATTACGATACTTTTGCAAATCATTTTCTCCTGGCAAATTTCTAATTTGATTATGTGATGTCGTTTCACGAATTTCTAATCCCATCTTCGTAAACTTCTCATAAAGCTCTTTTCCAAGTGGATATTCAAGTGCCTTTGGTTCAAAGTAAACGAGTTTTGGCATAAATGGTTTCATATGCTTCCCTCCTCTCGTTAGTATGGGAAGCATTGAAAAATTAACACTCATTAAAGTTTTCCACTTCAGTAACTTGCTTTGCAAGTTACTGAATGTTATAATTTGGATAACAGCTACCTTGCACAGCAAGTTACCTAAATAAAAGGTGGTGAAATCATGCACAGCCAAATGTTAAAAGGTGTGCTCGAAGGTTGCATCCTATACATTATTTCACAAGAAGAAGTGTACGGATATGAACTGAGTACAAAATTAAATAAGCACGGCTTTACATTCGTAAGCGAAGGAAGCATATATCCGTTATTGTTACGTATGCAAAAAGAAAAATTGATTGAAGGAACATTAAAAGCTTCCTCACTCGGTCCAAAGCGAAAATATTATCACGTAACCGATAAAGGGTTAGAACAACTTGAAGAATTTAAACAAAGCTGGGGAATGGTTTCTACTACGGTAAATAACTTATTACAGGGGGAATGATAGGGATGAATGCACAAGACATGATTGAATTGAATAATAAAAAACGTGAGCTTCTAACTTCCGAAAACGAGGCTGCTTATGGTGATATGTTAGTATATCTTCGAATATCAAACGTACCCGAGCAACAAATGGAGGAACTGTTACTAGAAATATTAGATCACCTCATCGAAGCACAAGCAGAAAATAAAAACGCTTATGACATCTTTGGAGATAATTTACAATCTTATTGCGATGAACTTATATCAGCTTTACCAACTCAAACAAAGTTAGAAAAAACTTCTTTAATTGGATTTTCTATTAGCTTACTTCTTGCTATACAGTTTGGCATAAATGCAATTATTTCATTTTTTATGTTTCTCTTTGAAAAAAACAATACATTATCAAGTCCGCCTTTTAGCATCCTTGGAACTACTTTGTCTGTTTCAATAATTATACTAGGTATACTATTTATTTTATATTTATTAAAGCGTTACTCCTTTGATCAGAAAATGAATTGGAAAAGAAGAATTCTATTTGGATTCGCATTTGCTACTCCATTTTGTTCCGCTGTATTCTTAAATATTTATTTCCAAAAGCAACCTTATCTCATTTACCATCTAAACTTTTGGCAAAGTGCCTTAATTGCTATCTTATTTTTTATTTTATATAAATTACTATACAAAAAATCAAATTTTTAACAGCCCTTCAAAAGGCTGTTTTTCTTCTGTCTAATTTTACAAATTGAAAAATTTCATAAAGAAAATAAGAAAAATGCAAAATAATTAAAGTTAATTGTTGACGTGATGCTTTTATTATCGGTATCATAAATCTTCGTGAGCAATTATTTTTCGTTATACGATTTTTTTATTATTACTGAATTTTTGAGAGGAGAAATTAGATGTCAGTTAAGAAGAAAACGCAAGTACGCACCGGCAAAATGGTACGTGAACTAATGTTAGCAGACGAAGATGTAAATGCTTCGCTAATTATGGTATATAGTGAAAACGGTGTAAACGCAGAAATTAAAATCGAGGGCTTAACGCCGAAATGTAACGAAGAATTATTTTTGAGCGGAAACGTGGATTGGAACAAGAGTGTTATTTATAAAATTGTTGATTTCACTGGAAACGCTGAAGTTGGTAAAGTTACATTAACAGCGATGAACAAAAACAATGTTTCTCTAGAAATTGAACGCGTTATGTGGAGTAAAGAAAATAAAGACGCTGCCGAGCAAGAAGAAACACAGGTAGAAGCAGCGCCGAAAAAAGAAGTAGTTGTAGAAGCTCCAAAAGCAATTCCACCCGCTCCTAAGCCTGTTACGCGTGTGGAAACACCTGCTATGGCACCTAAGCCTACTCCGGTACCGACACCGAAGCCAGTAAGTGTAGAAGCGGCTGTAGAACTAACTACTCCAGCACCTGTGAAAAAAGTAGTCCCTACTCCAGTTACAAAGCAAGAAACAGCACCGGTTGCTCCTGCAAAACCGAAGCAGCCTGCTTTGACTGAAACAAATTCAAAACTACAAGAAAATTATGTTAAACTCGTGAAAAAGACAATTGAAGTTTGTCAAGATTACGAGCTTGGCATCGACATAGATGATTCTATTGAAAGCTTAAAAGAAGAACTACAAAGCCAAGGTATTAGCGTTACATTTGACAAAGAAATTATGGACGTTGTAAGTCGCCTTCGTTCTTTACAAGATAAAGGAATCAAAGTAGAAAAAGTACTTAATTTACTATAAAAAAATAAGAGGTGGCAATTGCCATCTCTTATTTTTTATAATTCCACTCATTACTTTCATACTTCTCTTTCGCTAACGTTTGAACTTCATGTAACTGTTCTTCTGTTAATTCATATGGAACAAGTTCTGCATCCAATCCTTTTTCAAACCCAATTTCAAACGCTTTAATTAACTGTTCTATCGTAAATGTACGGTCTGTTAATTCATTAATTGCTACCGCTTTAGAAGAAAACATACTTTTCATACGTTCCTTCACACGTTCATTTGGGAATAAAAATAGATCATATAGTTCATCTAAATCAATTTCTAATGGAATCGATCCATGCTGTAAAATAACACCTTTTTGACGTGTTTGAGCACTACCAGCAATTTTTCTTCCTTCCACTACAATTTCATACCAAGATGGTGCATCAAAACATACGCCTGAACGTGGATTTTTTAAATTTTCACGATCTGCTTCTGTTTTTGGAACTGCATAATATGCTTCTAGCCCTAATGCCTTAAAACCATCTAATAAGCCTTGCGAAATAACACGATACGCTTCTGTAACTGTTTTCGGCATATTCGGATGATCTTCAGACACAATAACACTATACGTTAACTCTTTGTCATGTAGTACACCCCTGCCGCCTGTTTGACGACGAACGAATCCATATTTCTTTTCGTTAACTACATCCATATTAATATCTTTTTCAACACGTTGAAAATATCCAACTGTTAATGTTGGTACTTCCCATTCATAAAAACGAATTGTTGGTGGCATTTTCTTTTCACTTTGCCAATTTAATAAACATTCATCTAACGCCATATTAAATGCCGGTGAACATTGACCAGAGTTAATATAACACCATTTTTCTTTTCCCATCCTGCACCTCATATAACCAAGTATTTTTCACATTCTCTAGTCTACCAAATTCGACAAAATTTGTGAAAGAATACGAAATTTCTTCTTATATGCAAATGAATCTGTTGCATAAATACATATGGGCATTATAATATTGAAAGTAGGATAAGAAAAAAGGGAGCGATAGAATCGTGTCAACAACTTGGATTATTTTATTAGCCGTAATCGTAGCATTCATCGGCTACACTGTATGGATGTACTTCTATCAGAAAAAATTAATTAAAACTCTTACAGAAGAAGAATTTCGCGCTGGCTACCGTAAAGCACAGCTTATCGATATTCGTGAAACAGATGAATATAACGCAGGGCACATTTTAGGTGCACGTAACATTCCGTTATCACAAATTCGCCTTCGCCATAAAGAACTTCGTCAAGATCAACCTGTTTACTTATATTGCCAAAGCGGATTCCGTACAGGTCGTGCAGCGCAATACTTAAAAAAACAAGGCTACAAAGATTTCTACCAATTACAAGGTGGATTTAAATCTTGGACAGGCAAAATTAAAAAGAAATAATAACATACAAAAAACTAGCTGAATAAATCAGCTAGTTTTTTCATTTCATCTTATTCGCAATGTATAATAAATTTTGCTTAATCGTGTCTTTATCGCTCTCTTCTACATTCCGATACAATAGCTGATATTCAATTCCTTTCTCTTTCCATAGAAGCGTAGCAAATTCGTCACCACGTTCATAATCATCTTTATTTTTAAAATAAGCAGACGTTCCATTATTTAGTTTCATTTGTTCTTGAAATCGCTTCTCTGCCACGAAATCCGGAAAACTATAAGGAAAGTTCGCGACATTTAACTCAATATACTCATTTCTACCTTGCTCCTGCTGTTTATATTTAATCGTTAAGACAGCCTTCTTTTTCCCAAGCGTTCTTACTTCACCCTTTACATCACTTATAATGTCGTACGGTAAAAACGTTGGAACTTTAAACTTCACCGGAAAATATTTTGGAATTTCCTTTAGCGGAATAGGATCCGTAACACGATCCATAGCTCCTCCTGTTGTTCCCACAAAGTGTTTTTCTTCTTGCATCGTTTGCTGAAACGAACACGAACTAAGTACAAAACTAGAAAACACGAAACAAATGATTCTTTTTTTCAATTTGTTTCCGCCCTTTCATACCGCTCTCTTAACGAACGAAGCGTTGATCCCGCACTAACGGCCCGATTAGTGCCGGCTAATAATCAGTGGGGGATGGCGCCCACTGATTAAAGTTTCACTTTATATGCTCTTCATATTCGCTTTGTCACCAAACTACACCTTTGAAAACTTTCCACGTTATTCTCACACATTTTGACAACACTTTTTGCAAACAAAAAAGACCCCTATCATTCTTACGCCCAAGTGAAAAGGTTACGCGAATAAAAAGAAGTCTTATTAATACCATAGTTTGTGAAAAGCTTTTCAGGTCAAGATTTTTTCTTTCTTATTATTTTCCCTTTATAATAAGAGAAAGAGGTGATACATATGGCCAATATAAAACAAATTGCTAAAACTGCTGGTGTATCGATATCAACTGTTTCTCGTGTCCTGAATAATCACCCTTACGTAAAAGAAGAAAAGCGTAAGCGTGTTCTAGATGCTGTTGAAGAATTAAACTACGCAAAAAATATAAATGCTGTCCATTTAATAAGAGGGAAAACATATACAATTGGCGTTATGCTCCCTTTCATTAACCTCCCCTACTTCAGTACCATTATTGAAGGAATTGGTAACGAAGCATTATTAGCTGGGTATCACATTAATTTATGCCAAACAAATTACGATAGCCTTGAAGAAATTCGTGTTCTTGAAATGATGAAAATGAAACAATTTGATGGGATGATTATTTGCTCCCGGACGAGCTCTTGGGAACAAATTGAACCTTTCGCAAAATTTGCCCCTATTATTTCATGTGAAAAAATGAACCATCCCCTCATTTCATCCATCTACGTAGATCATTATGAAGGCTTTCGTCTCGGTACTACCTATTTACTAAGTAAAGGCCATGAAAAGATCGGAATTTGTTTAGCGAGAAAAACAAGTGTAAATTCCATGGAGCGTGAAAAGGCGTTCGCCGATACACTTTGTAATGAAGGGAAGACGTTGCATCCTGAATGGATTTTCCACCAATGCTATACAATGCAGGACGGAGCACAAATACTCCATCGTATTTTAAATATGAAAAATCGTCCAACTGCTATTTTCACAGCGAACGATCAAGTTGCAGCTGGTTTATTAACAGAGGCTCGAAAACATGGCATCCGAGTACCTGAAGACCTTGCTATCCTTGGATTTGATAATCATGAAATTTCAAAGGCATTAGAAATTTCCACAATTGAACATCCCGGTCTCGCAATGGGCTCACATGCTTTTTCTTTATTCCATAAGCAGATTCAAAGCGAGCAAATTGTCGGCAGTCCAAAAGAGCTTTCATTCCATTTAATTAAGCGAGAGACTGTCTAAAAAGAGCGTTACCTATAACGCTCTTTTTCAGCTCTTCACCTATTGACATTATATTTTTCATCTCATATAATTAACCTAACGAACGGTAGGTAGGGGATGAAAATGACAGCAAACCGCATTAAAGCTGTAGCACTTTCTCATTTCGCACGCTACGGCTATGAAGGAACTTCATTGGCAAATATTGCTCAAGAAGTTGGGATTAAAAAACCATCGATTTACGCACACTTTAAAGGAAAAGAAGAGCTATATTTCATATGCTTAGAATCTGCTCTTCAAAAAGATTTGCAGAGCTTCACAGGCGATATCGAAAGCTTTTCCAATTCGTCCACTGAAGAATTGCTTTTAAAATTATTAAAAGGCTATGCAAAACGATTTGGTGAAAGTGAAGAATCAATGTTTTGGTTACGAACTTCTTATTTTCCGCCTGATGCATTTCGCGAACAAATTATTGATAAAGCAAATGTACACATTGAAAACGTCGGAAAACTTTTATTCCCTGTATTTAAAAGAGCAAGCGAACAAGATGAGCTGCATAACATTGAAGTAAAAGACGCCTTAGAGGCTTTTCTATGCTTACTCGATGGTCTTATGGTTGAACTATTATACGCAGGTTTAAATCGTTTTGAGACACGTTTAGACGCTTCTTGGAAAGTATTTTGGCGCGGACTTTCAAACTGACGGATTGCTCCTTTGCAATGCGTCGTTTTTAAGCACTTTACCTAACGACTGGTAGGAAGGAGAAATGACATATGGCATGGATTTATGTAATCATCGCTGGTATTATTGAAATCTTTTGGGTGATTGGACTAAAAAAAGCGGAGGCACCACTTGAGTGGGCTGGTGTTGCTCTATTAATTACAATTAGTTTCGTCTTATTATTTAGAGCTTATAAAGATTTACCTGTCGGCACTGTATATGCAGTCTTCACAGGAATCGGAGCTGGCGGAATCGTTCTTACAGAGATTTTCATCTTCGGAGAACCTTTCTCTATTGTAAAAGTTTTATTAATCGGTTTAATCTTCTTCGGAGTAATTGGTCTAAAACGAGTAACAGAAGAAAAAGAAACGAAGGAGGCTGCATAAAATGGCTTGGGTATTTTTAATTCTAGCTGGTATTTGTGAAATTATTGGTGTACTCTTTATGAAAGTAGCCACTGAAAAGAAAGGCTGGGCACCAAAAGTTATTTTAATCGCTAACTTCGGCGTAAGCTTCTTCTTCTTATCTCTTGCGATGAACACGTTACCGATGGGAACTGCTTACGCGATTTGGACTGGAATCGGAACTGCTGGAAGTGCACTTCTAGGCATTCTCATTTTCCGAGAATCAGCGGATTGGCGTCGTCTTGCTTTCTTAAGCTGCATTTTATGCGGCGCTGTTGGCTTAAAACTATTAAGCTAACGTGAGGTGAATGTCATGTGGAAAGAAAAAGGGAATCAACTGTTAGCATGGATTACACTCGGGATTGTCATTCTATTACAAATAAGTTTTCATATAATAGAATCATTGTTTCATAAAGTATTATCCATTCTCACATTCTTTCCTAACATGACACTTGAAATTATATCGATTGTTTGGTCCATTATCGCCTCCATTGCAATCGTCATTATATGGGTATCGCCAAACCGTGGAATACATTATTTAAAAAGGACAGTACTTCTGAAAAAGAGTAACTGTCCTTTTTTATATTCATTCAGACTTTCTGTAGAAGTTTGATATGATAAGACAAAGAAGACCAACGATGACAATACTTATACCAATCCCTTTATGCAAATTAGGAAATGGTGATGGTATATCGGAATAAACATTCCCTAATATGAGACCAATTGAAACGAAAAGTACCCCTATTCTATATAACCATTTTCTTTTGTTCATCATTCTCCCCTCCTAAAATTCTTCATACACTCCTTTCTTTTGGACATACTACCTAAAAAAGGAGTGAATAATATGCAAAATTCTATACATAAGCAGATCCTATTTTTATTTTTCTTCTTTCTCATTCTCGTTATCATTTTCAGCTTTATATTACATACTCCAAAAGATGTTGTACCGAATAGTCTCTCTGTTTATAAACTTTTACTTTCATATTGTCGTTATTGAATAAGGTGCCTTTTATAGGGCACCTTTTAAAATTCTCTTTTTTCATATATTTTTACTGAAACGAAGATAGATGCTATGAACATGCATATTGAACCAAAGAATAACAAGGTATTATATAATTGAATTTGTTCCAAGTTGATTTGAAACAAAACTTCTAAAACAACTATCGGTGCCATGAATATTACTATCGTAATAAAAATAGTTTTCTTATACCCTAGCCAAAAGGATATTGGTAATACAAAGCTTAAATACACTAAAATAAAGCTAATACTAGCAACTATTGTCGTTTCAATAAATTCAAATAAGTTAGCCCCGCTCTTCATTCCCATCGTGAAACAACCGACCGTTACACTTATAAAAAGAATAATAATTGCTACTATATATTTCGCATACACAATTTGTTTTCTCAATATTGGTAAACTATTTACTATAACTTCACTCTCATTTTTACTATCTGCTTCAAATGTTTTTACTGTTGCCCCAATTGTAATAATTACTGACATAATGATGAACAGATTTTCCGTATCTGTTAAGGCCATATAAAAGAAAACAGGATACAGTATGTACCAAATTAAAAATTTCCATTGAATGATGAAATCTTTTAAAATTAGTTGCTTGATCATGTATTACACCTCCTAATATAAAAATGTCCCTTCTATAACTCTGCCTCCTGAAACATTTTCATTGAGAGGAACATTGATACGAATATACTCACTAATACTCCGATACCAAGAACACCCATTGCTTGTGTAGCCTCTTGAGAGTGAAGTACTTTTAACATAATTGTTTTATCACCAAAAATATTGCACATAAGACCAATCATACCCATTAAAGGAAAAAGCATAATCAAATTCAAGACAGTAATAACTTTATATCCCCCAATGTAATTAGTCGGTATCGTTACTGCACAATAAATCAAAGTTGCTACTATTGCTGAAAATACTGCATATCCAGGCATAACTATATCTCTGTTCAATAGAATATTTCCTAATATTATGACTATAAAAGTTGTACTCAAACCAGCCATAATAAATAATGAACTTGCAATATATTTAGCTATAACTATCTCTGTTCTCGTTATAGGCAAACTCACTAATATTTTTTCTGTTTTACTTTTCTCTTCATAATAAAAAGAAATAGATATAATCGTACTACATGTTATAAATAACCCTATTGCAATCCCCATTGGTTGGACTAGATTCCTAAAAACAGAGAAAATAGGTATTAAAAAATATAAAGGAAACATCTTCTTCTGCAAGAAAAACTCCTTCAAAATCAATTGCTGCATATAAATTCTCCTCTCTATAAATCACGCGTTTCATAAATTTTAATTGTAAGAAACATAGAAGCGATATAAATACTAAATAATGTAATGAATCCAACTATAAATACACCAAGATGTAATGGATTCACAATCCAATCAATGAATGATGCCGTAGCGCTTTCTCCGTCACCAATAAACATTCCAACAATAACACCTATTCCAGCGGCTCCACCTGTAAATATTCCACGTACTATTTTTGATTTTGTTCCATAATAACTCGGGAATAATGCTGTAATATAAACTAAAGAATATACAGCACCTCTGACTACTACATACCAAGGAATTTCAATATACAAATTAGGATGATAAGCTCCAATATCACCAATGACAGCGATACCTCTTATAAGAAAAACAACTAGCATAGTAGAAATCATGCCACCTACAATGAATATTACACCCGAAATATATCTAGCAATAATGATATCCTTTCGTCCAACAGGTAAACTATTTATAATAACATCACTTTTATTTTTTTCATCCATCGCTATTAGTATCATAGAAGATGATATCGTTATGAGTAAGCAACTCATCGGAAATAACAATTCACCATCTGGCTCTAATCCAAAGAAAACAAGGGGCATAATAAAATAGACTAACCACGTAACCCGAAAAAAGAACAAATCTTTATAGATGAGCTGACGCATAAGCACCTCTCCCTTTCGCAGTGTAAACGATGATATCGTCTAATGTAGGCTTTTCTATTACAACCTCATTTCCAAACCAATCGATAATTGCTTGTTTATCCTTCGCTAAACCTTCAAAACCAAATTTGTTTTTTCGTAATCCAACAAATAGCTCTTTTCCTTCTCGATCCAATAAATCATTACTTCCCTTTACGCTTACGTAGTTCTCCATCAATTCATCTTTCTCACCAGTAAATATAATTTCTCCGTCATTGATAAACGTAATATAATCTGCAATACGTTCTAAATCCGTTGTAATGTGGGTTGAGAATAATACAGATACTTCATCTTCCATTACAATTTCTTGCAACATATCAAGTAATTCGCTCCGAACAACTGGATCTAATCCTGCTGTCGGTTCATCCATAATAATGAATTCGGCATGATGTGAAAGTGCGATTGCAATCGCAAACTTCATTTTCATCCCTTTAGATAGCTCTTTAATTTTTTTATACTTTGGAACTTGCAATCTGTGCATATACGATTGGTATTGATTTTCGTCCCACTTTTTATATAACGGTGCAATAATACGTTTCATTTGTTCACACGTTAAATCTTCGTAGTAATAGTTTTCATCATATACAAAACCAATATTTTGTTTTATGTCCTTTTCGGCTTTCTTATTGTCTTTGCCAAAAATTTTTATATTGCCGCTATCTTTTCTAATTAAATTCATAATCATTTTGATCGTGGTACTTTTCCCAGCACCATTCGGTCCGACAAACCCCATAATATATCCTCGTGGTAATGTAAAACTTATATTTTTCACTGCGAAATCTTCATAACTTTTACAAACATTTTTTAGCTCTAACATCTCTTATTCCCCCTTATATAAACACGCAATCATCTGCTGCAGTTCTTCAAGTGAAAGCTGCAACACTTTACTTTCTTTTACGATTTCTTCAGCCTTACTTTCCAATAGACGTAGCCGCTGTTCTTTTAGTAGTTCATTATTTTTACATGAAACATAAGTCCCCTTCCCAGCAACAGTTTCTATATATCCTTCTTTTTCAAGCTCCTCGTACGCACGCTTCGTTGTAATTACACTAATTTGCAATTCCTTCGCTAAGCTACGAATAGACGGTAATTGGTCTCCACCCTTTAAACCACCATTTAAAATAAGCTGGCTTAATTGTTTTCTTATTTGCACATAAATAGGGTCTTGGGAAGAATTCGAAATAATAATATTCATGTTTTCCTCCAGTTTGTGTATATACTGTATATATCTTATATACACAGTATATACACACCATCCTATTTTTGGCAAGAAAAAAAGACCAACATTTCCCTGTTGGTCTTTCGTATATGTATCACTTTTCAAAGCGATCTAACATCTCGTCTCTCATTCCGAAACTTACTACTGCAATTCCTATATACATAAACAGAAGAAATGCCGGATGAACTGTGTTGTACCAGCTGCTGTCAACGATTAAGTAAATCGTTAATGCCACAACAAGAACAAACGCTAAGATAAACATATAAAAGTGTCTTGTACTACCCATGATAAACTCCTCTCTTCTCACTTCACCATTCAACAGTTTATTTTATCGAATAATTCGATATGACTCAAGGTTAACTTTCTGTTATGTAATCAAGTTCCACCTTTACAATGTCCTCACATGCTATTGAAATGATTGTTCCTTGTTTATCAATTGCCGTCACTTCTCTATTATCCATTACACGATTTGCTACTCTTTCTAACACTTTCCCTTGGTCTCGATAGCAAAATTCTTTTACATCTTTAATTGTTTCTCCATTTTCTAAATGGTATACCATTCTATAACATCGATATCCCACACTTTCACCCCCGTCTTGCTCGTTTTTTCACATATACATAAAAATGAGTAATTTTTGCCTCATCACATCTTCTTAATTTCAATAAAATTCTAACAAAAATAAATACTTTTATCAAACCGACTTTTTCAACAAAACTACCTATAAAACTACACCTTTACACCATTAGGAAACAAAAAATATAATTTTTTAACATTTTCTTCACTATTTCTGCACAAATTCTCCATACAAAAAAAGAACCCGCCGCAGCGAGTTCTTTTTTTGTTATTCTAATCAAACTTGTACAGGAGCTGGCTTTGCATAACGTAAAACTGGTTTACGTGCAGCCATCGTTTCGTCTAAACGTTTAATGACTGTCGTATGCGGTGCTTCTTGTACAACTTCTGGATTTTCTTCTACTTCTTTAGCGATTTGAATCATCTTATCAATGAAACCATCTAATGTTTCTTTTGATTCTGTTTCTGTCGGCTCAATCATAATACATTCTTCCACATTTAATGGGAAGTAAATTGTTGGTGGATGGTAACCGAAATCAAGCAGACGTTTTGCAATATCTAATGTACGTACGCCAAGTTTCTTTTGACGACGACCTGATAATACAAATTCATGCTTACAATGTCTATTGAATGGAAGATCGTAGAATGGCGCTAATCTTCTCATCATATAGTTCGCATTTAATACAGCATACTCAGTTACTGCACGCAAGCCATCTGGACCCATAGAGCGAATATACGTGTATGCACGAACGTTAATTCCGAAGTTACCATAGAATGGCTTCACACGACCAATTGCTTCTGGACGGTCGTAGTTGAAGTGATAACCATTTTCCGTTTTTTCTAAAATCGGTTTTGGTAAGTACGGAATTAAATCAGCTTTCACACCTACTGGACCAGAACCTGGGCCACCACCGCCGTGAGGACCTGTAAATGTTTTATGAAGGTTTAAATGCACAACGTCAAACCCCATATCTCCTGGGCGCGCTTGGCTTAATACCGCATTTAAGTTTGCACCATCATAGTATAATTTACCGCCTGCATTATGGACAATTTCTGCCATTTCTAAAATATTTTCTTCAAATAGACCTAATGTATTAGGATTTGTTAACATAAGTGCTGCTGTTTCTTCATTGACAACACGTTTTAAGTCTTCTAAATCAACAAGGCCATTTTCATTTGATTTTACTGTAATTGTTTCAAAACCAGCTACAGTTGCAGATGCTGGATTCGTTCCGTGAGCAGAGTCAGGCACAATTACTTTCGTACGGTTAAAGTCACCATTTGCTTCATGGTATGCACGAATTAACATTAAACCTGTCCATTCTCCGTGTGCACCAGCTGCTGGTTGTAAAGTAACAGTATCCATACCTGTAATTTCGATTAAATGCTCTTGTAAGTCGTACATTAATTCCATTGCACCTTGTACTGTCTTTTCATCTTGCAGTGGATGAATATTTGCAAATCCTGCGAAACGAGCTACACTCTCATTAATTTTCGGATTATATTTCATCGTACAAGATCCAAGTGGATAGAATCCAGAATCAACACCGTGGTTACGGTTTGAAAGTGCTGTATAGTGGCGCATAATATCAAGTTCAGATACTTCTGGTAGCTCTGCATCTTCTACTCGAATATAATCGCTCTCAAACACATCTTCTAGTTTCACTTCTTCTACATCTAATTTGGGTAAGCTATATCCTACGCGTCCTTCTTTAGTCACTTCAAAGATAAGTGCTTGGTCTTGGTTCTTCATTGGATAGCCCCCATTTCGTTTACAAGTGTGTCAATTTCCTCTTTCGTACGAAGCTCAGTTACCGCTACAAGCATATGGTTTTCATGCTCTTTATAATCACGGCCTAGATCGTAACCGCCGATAATATTCTTTTGTAATAATGCATCGTTTACTTCTTTCACTGGACGTTTGCAATCTACAACAAACTCATTGAAGAGTGGTCCAGCAAATGTTACTGTGAAGCCTTTCGCTTCAAATTGACGTTTTGCATATTGTGCTTTAGAAATGTTTTGACGTGCCATTTCTTTCACACCTTGTTTGCCAAGTGCCGTCATTGCAACAGAAGCTGCTAATGCATTTAACGCTTGGTTTGAACAAATGTTAGATGTCGCTTTATCACGGCGAATATGCTGTTCACGTGCTTGTAACGTTAATACAAATCCACGTTTACCATCTGAATCTACAGTTTGTCCAACAAGACGTCCTGGAATTTTACGCATAAATGCTTTCGTTGTTGCAAAGTAACCACAATGCGGTCCACCAAACTGCGTTGGGATACCAAATGGTTGTGCATCACCGATTACAATATCAGCACCAAATTTCCCTGGTGGTGTTAATGCGCCTAATGATAATGGATTTGAAGAAACGATAAATAATGATTTTTGTTGATGAACGATTTTTTCAATATCAGCTAATTTTTCAACTTGTCCAAAGAAGTTTGGATATTGAACGATTACACAAGCAACTGTATCATCTACTTCACTTTGTAATACGTCTAAATCTGTTACACCATCTTTATGATTAATTTCAACAACTTCAAGATTTTGACCTTTTGCATACGTTTCAAGTACTGCTCTTGATTCTGGATGAACCGCGCTAGATACAAGAATTTTCTTTTTGCGAGTATGGCCAGCTGCTAACATTGCCGCTTCAGCTAAAGCTGTACCTCCGTCATACATAGAAGAGTTTGCTACATCCATTCCTGTTAATTCACAAATCATTGTTTGGAATTCAAAGATTGCTTGTAATTCCCCTTGTGAAATTTCCGGTTGGTATGGTGTGTAAGCTGTATAAAATTCTGAGCGAGAAATAACATGATCTACAATTACTGGAGCATAATGATCGTATACGCCTGCTCCTAAGAAAGAAGCGTATTCTTTTAAGTTAGCATTTTTACTAGCCATTTGAGATAGCTCTTTTAAAAGCTCTGGCTCTGATTTTGCTTCTTTAATTTTTAAATCCCCTTTAAAACGAACACTCTCTGGAATATCAGAGAATAATTCATCGATCGTTTGAACGCCGATCGTTTGTAACATTTCTTTTTTGTCTTCTTCTGTCATTGGAAGATAACGATGCAACATGAAATCTACCCCTCTCCCCGTTACTTTGAACGTTTGTAAAATGGTGTTGGAACAACTACTGCTTTGACGCGTTTATTACGAATTTCAATTTCTACTTCTGTATCAACTGCTGCGTATTTTACATCAATTAGTGCTAAACCAATGCTTTTCTTTAACGTTGGAGATTGTGTACCACTCGTTACTTCCCCAATTTTTTCTTCACCAATAAATACAGGGTAATGCGTACGAGGAATTCCACGTTCGATTACTTCGATGCCGACTAATTTACGAGGCGCACCGTTTTCTTTTTGCTCTTTTAACGTTGCTTTTCCAAAGAAGTCTGCTTCTTTATTTGTTTTTACCGCAAAGCCAATTCCAGCCTCAATCGGTGTAATATCTTTTGATAATTCTTGTCCATAAAGTGGTAATGTTGCTTCGAATCGAAGTGTATCACGAGCACCTAAACCACATGCTTTTAAGCCCTCTTCTGCTCCAACTTCAAGAAGTTTCTCCCAAAGTTTTGCAGCATCTTCACTCTTACAGTAAATTTCGAATCCATCTTCACCTGTGTAACCTGTACGAGATACAAGTGCTGGAATTCCATCTACAAGAATATTGTTTTTAAATTTAAAGAACTTAATTTCTTTCAAATCTTCTGACACAACTTTTTGTAAAATGCCTTCTGCTTTTGGTCCTTGAATTGCAAGCTGTGCAACTTCACTAGAAACATTGACTACTGTCGCATCGCCAATTACATGACTTGCTAACCATTCGTAATCTTTCTCTATATTTGATGCATTGATTACTAATAAATAGTCTTCTTCACCACGTTTGTAGATTAATAAATCATCTACTGTACCACCATTTTCGTAGCACATAGCTGTATATTGTGCGCCCCCTACCTTTAAGGTAGATACGTCATTTGTAACAACACGTTGTAAAAATGCTAAACTATCTACACCTTTTACTTCAACTTCTCCCATATGAGACACGTCGAACAAACCTGCAGCTGTACGTACAGCTTCGTGTTCTTCTTTAATGCTTGAAAATTGAACTGGTAATTCCCAACCACCGAAGTCGATTGTTTTCCCACCATACTTCGCGTATACATCAAATAACGGTGTACGTTGTAATGTAATCATGCTCTCTCCCCCTTATGCTTTGACAAATCAATAAAAGTTGCTTCCTTTTTCTAAACATTTTCATTCTGAAAAGATAGGATATACGGAATCTCATTATATTTTTTTATGAAAGCGTAAATAAAAAATCACTTTCTTGGATAAAATACGAAAGATTCCACACATTTCACACCATTATCCTAACATCATTCGCTATATTTCATCAATATTCTAGCATAAAAAATAATTTAGAATTTTTTATGTTAAAACACAATAAATACAGCTTTTGAGATTTAATACTTTATTATTGTCTATCATATAGCCTTTAATAACGATAATTATGCCTTCTTTTGAGGCAAATCATCATACATTAAAAAATAATTACTTTAGTTTATAAAAGGTGGGAGAGTCGTAATGAATGTCGATATTTCCGTAGATCGGACGTGGCAAAACAATTTTTTAAATAGAATTGATGAAGATGGTCCTTGGACAAACTGGGATTTATATCACTTAGCTTATGAAACAGAAAAATCGTTACTTGTTCCTACTTTTGATGGACTACAAGCACCGAAACATTTATCCCATTTCACGCCGCTTCCGCATCAATTAGAAGTCGCTCAAAATGTGATTGAACAAATGAATGGTAAAGCGATTCTAGCAGATGAAGTAGGTCTTGGAAAAACAATCGAAGCTGGACTTATTTTGAAAGAATACATGGTCCGCGGGCTTGTGAAAAAGGTACTTATACTTGTCCCAGCCTCGCTCGTATCACAATGGGCATACGAGCTGAATACAAAGTTTTTCATTCCCGCTGTAGCACAAAAGAAAAGCTACTCGTGGGAACAAGCTGACGTAATCGTATCATCAATTGATACTGCGAAACGTTCACCACATCGCGATATCGTGTTGAACTTAGAATATGACCTTATTATTATCGATGAAGCACATAAACTGAAAAATAATAAAACAAAAAACTATGAATTTGCACAACGATTAAAAAAGAAGTTTTGTTTATTACTAACCGCTACTCCTGTTCAAAATAAGATTGATGAAATTTTTAACCTTGTTTCTTTATTAAAGCCAGGACATTTAGGCAATCAATCCAACTTTGAAGAATATTACGCTTCCAAAAATCGCTCAGCCGAATCAGATGAAGACTTAAAAGCTCTCATTAACAAAGTAATGGTGCGAAATAGACGACATAATACCGGTATCGATTGGCCGAAGAGACATGTACGTACAATTTTTGTTGAGTTTAATGAACAAGAACAAGCTCTATATAATGATATCGAAAATTGGCGAGGACAAGACGCCTTCACATCTGCTTTCTCATCGTTAACTTTAAAACGGGAAGCGTGTAGTAGTCGTGAGGCTGTTTACTATTCATTGAAAAAGCATGTAGAAAAAAGACAGAAAGAAAATGAACATTATATAAAAGATCCACATATCGATGTGCTAATGGACAAAATTAATCATATTCCTTTCAACTCGAAAGCAACTAAAGCTCTAGAGCTTATAAAAGAAATTGACGATAAAGTCGTCATTTTCACGGAATACCGAGCATCACAGATGTACTTACAATGGTTTTTACAACAACACGGTATTTCTTCTGTCCCATTCCGCGGCGGATTTAAACGCGGGAAGAAAGATTGGATGAAGGAACTTTTCCAAAATCGTGCCCAAGTGTTAATTGCAACGGAAGCTGGCGGAGAAGGCATTAACTTACAGTTTTGTAGCCATATGATCAATTATGATTTGCCATGGAATCCAATGCGTCTTGAGCAAAGAATCGGACGTATTCACCGTCTCGGTCAAAAGAATGATGTTCATATTTATAACTTAGCTACAAAGCATACTGTTGAAGAACATATTTTGAAACTGTTATATGAAAAAATCAACTTATTCGAGCGTGTTATCGGTGAACTCGATGAAATTTTAACGAGAATTAATATGAAAAACATCGACGCGCACATTCAAGAAATTTTCGCGCAATCAAAAAGCGAAGGTGAAATTAGAATTAAGATGGAAAACTTAACATCTATTATCGACTTTGCGAAACGAAATGAAGCTGAGGTGCAAGGCTATGCAGCAACATGAAATTCATAATTACTTATACAATTTCTTTGAGGCGAATAACTGTGAAATTTTAGAACGTTCTCCTCATTTATTAGATGTACAGTTAACAATTGAGATGGATAAATTATTAATGAATCGCCCTTTTTATTGGCACTATCTTGAGAAAACAGGAGGCGTACCGAATCCGATGCGCCTTACTCTTATTACAAATCCAGAAAATGAAGAAAATGAAGAAAATGATGGTGAGCTTATTCACTACGGTTCACCACGTCTACATCAAATTTTCCAAACGACAAAAGAATTAGGCTCTTACATACGTTTATATGAGGATGTAAGACATAATGGGGCAACACATACACCGCTCCACCCTTGGCTCGGTATTAATATAAAAGTTTCCTATCAATGTGATCGAAAAAAAGACATCCTTCACTCGATTGGCATTCATCTCATTTCTGGAACAATGATGGCAAACTTTCATGAAACATTAACAAACATTAAACTTACACCAAAAATACCTGATTTTTGTTTTACGCTCTCGCCCATCATTAAACCTCAAAGTGGTTTACAACGCATAGAAGACGCTTTAAAAAATATAATTGCAGAAGATGACCATACGTGGGCAAAAGAAGCAAGAGTGCGTTGGAATCATGATCTAGACCTTTTAAACCGTTTTTATGAAGAAAGTGACGAACTTCCTGAGAGCTATGAAATTGAAAAACAAGCTCTGCAAGAACAGTATGAACCACGTATTACAGTGCAAATTATTAACGGTGGCCTTTTTTATGTTACCGCGAATCATTTTCTATCTTGAAGAAGCTCCTTCTGCTTTAGAAGGAGCTTCTTTTGAGCTATTTTCTACCCTACTCGCTATCGCCACTACGCTCTTGCTGTTTTTTCTGTGCCATACGTTTCTGCTGTGCACGATCCTTTGCGCTCACATGATTTGCATCAGTTGGAAGATTTTCTTTCGAACGTCCAATTCCATTGCTCATCTTTCCCACTCCTTTTTGCGTTTTTCAAAATACATGTTTATTTTCAGCTAGAGTTTCAATCCTTATACAAAAAAATAAGAGCAGCCATTGGCTACTCTTACTCGCTCACATATTTTTGAAACATATCATGGATGCCTTTATTTACTAGGTTCGAGATCTGCTCGTCAGATTTATTCGGATAACGATCACGCAATCTGATAGATGCCTTCACCATTAAATTTTCTAATACAGAACGGCCACCTTCTCCATAAATAATTTCAGCATATTTAACAAGCCTTCCATCCTCTACTGTTGCTGGATTATGATTGAAGAAAAATTTACTCATTGTCTCCACCTCTCTCTTTTGATAACGTTTACATTTATATAGATTATTTATGTTATTTATTTCACAATATTGTATGCATGTATATTTAATTAGTTTCATTATAAAGCAACATATCGATAGTAAATATGTGATTTTCCGTCCATTTTGTGAACAAACTAAAAATGAAAGCGTTTCCTTTATTATATACTAAAAAAACTTACTACGCTAGGGGCAATTTTTTTCAATCTACTAATCCCTCAAAAATTGATATATTTTTTCTTTTCCCATTAAACCTTATACAATTTTCAGAAATTATATTATAAAATATATGTATGACTTAAGGAGGCTTTGTATGAATCAAAATAAAAAAGCTATATTAGATCTTGTCTTTTATCTCGTAATCCCATTCCTCATTTGGAAATTTGCAAAACCTTATATCGATCCTTATTACGCGATGTTACTTTCCTCTGTTCCGGGGATTATTTATACACTGTATACCTTTAAAAAAGAAAAACAGTTTAACGTGACAGGATTCTTTATTTTAATTACACTCATTTCTAATACAACGGTAGATCTATTATCTGGGTCAGCTGAACGAATGTTATGGAACGATGCGTATTATCACATCGTACTCGGTATTATCGTCATATGTACAATTTTTATAAAAAAACCACTTATGTTATATTTCGCAGCAGATATTGCAGCGCTGCAAGGCCATGACCGCGATAAAAGTCGTGAGCTTTATCGTGATAGTCGTATATATCCAGCACTGCAATATTTAACGTTATTTTTCGGGCTACAATTTATATTAAAAAGCTTTTTAAAAATTTATTTCATCTCTGTTTTTGGTGTAGATGGCTACGGTGAAATGAGAGCGATTATGACCGCTGTCGGCTGGGGCATTTCTATTTGTATCGGAATAGGGTTCGTATGGGTGAACAATAAAATACATGCCGTTACGGAAGAACAAGAATCCGTGCAGTAAACAAAGATCCCCTAGTGTATTACGACACTAGGGGATCTTTGTTTTGCTAGACATATGACTAAAATTTAACTTGATTTTTTTCTTTTACTTTTTACATTTCGATAAAACAAAGCAGCACTCAGCGGCATAACACCAAACCACTTATTCATAAATGGCTCTTTTTCAGCACGGCGTTGTTCTTTCTTTTGTTTTCGATCTTCTTTTGGAGCATCCATATACGACACAAACTGCTGCGTCACAAAGCGAACATAATCATTAGTAGACATATTATCATCACCTCTACTTGATTAGTATGTCCACTTTTTTATACATTAATCTTTTCCTTTAATTCATTCATAATTTGCTTTACAGACTTATTTGTCGTATCGATATGAATATGAGCCTCTTCATAATAAGCTCGGCGTGATTCAAATTTCTTTACGAATGCATCTATATCTTTCTTTTGAAATAGTGGACGTGTCGTATCTTCACGAAGCCTTTCTGCAATTACATTTGGATCACAATATAAATACACGACAGTTCCGTTCTCTTTCATCCACTTGCGATTTTCCGCTCGTTCAATAATTCCCCCACCAGTTGTAATAATGACATTATGGACTGGTAGCGAACGTAACATTTCGCTTTCATATTCCCGAAAAGTCATTTCGCCTTCTTCGGCAAAAATATCACGAATTGCCTTCTTTTGCTTCTCTTCGATTTTTTGATCAGTATCTACAACATCCATTTGAAGTTCTTGACTTAATGCTTTTCCAATTGTTGTTTTCCCTGCTCCCATATAGCCGGTTATGTATATAGATTTCATTTTCTGTCCTCTCAATCGTCATTTATTAATTGTTATTATAACGAAAGATGCTACTTTGTTTAATAAAAAAACGTTTTGTTCTTATACTATGAAGAACAAAACGTAACACTCGCTTTTACTTATAAGTACCTCTTCTCACCCACTGCGTTGCAATCCATTTCTCGCCTTTCGTTACAGGTGCCCCTCCATGTAACGTAAGCTCATTTAGTGATTGATCTTGATAAAAATACTCAAAGTATACTGCCATTCCCTTTCTAGGATGTACAGAAAGATTTAATTTCGGGAAGTACGTTTCCCCGCCTTCTTCTACATCATTTAAATACATTACAAGCGTACTAATACGATTGTTAACAGCTGATCTACTATGTTCCGCAAAATAATCATAGTGTGCTTTATATTGTTGATCCACTTCATAATTTAAAATGTGCAACCCTTCTCCATGCGACGCAGGAACATTCATGATAGATGAAATTCGTTTTTCAATCTTTGAAGTAAGTTCATTGTCTTCCAAAAATGCACCGCTACTTGTTCGAATATCATTTACATCACGTGATGAACCAACTTTAGAACGCTTCATTTTATTTTTAGACATTTCAATCAATTCATCACACTCTTCATCACTTAGTACATTTGCTAATACGACAATAAGAGGTTCTTCGAATTTTGAAATAATGTGTATTTCTCTATCTTCTGTCATAATCGTATTTCCTTTATGATCAAAAATAGTTTGTTCCTTATTTTCACCTATTTGATTGTTATTTGTCATTTCCCTATTCTCCCTAAAAATAATGATTGGATAGCATGAATATATCATATTCTTTCTACCTTTCTCTTTTTTGAGAAAATTTAAACTTTTAATCATTATATTTATCCATTTCTTCTAAAAAGTCAATTCAATTTATAATAGAAACCCCTGGTTTATCTCCATATATTTCACATATTATCCTTCTATCCAATCGACTATTTTTCCATCCTTTTTTCTATACCGAAAGCTCACCGTATAAATTTTTTTGTTTTGTTTCACACTGCAAGGAAATGAAAACCGTATTACTTTCAAGGCGGTACTTCCCACTCGCTTACATTGTCTATTTAACGAGATTCATTTATGATATTAATAGAATTTCCGGAATGAATTACATGAAACATGTAAAAAGAAAAAATTAGTTTCTTCTACAAATTAGTAATCTCTTTTAGTAACCTCAATACAAGACCCCCAAAATAATTGGCGGTCTTGTATAAATACCGTTTTAAAAACTGTTTTAGTTTATCCCGATTTCAAACAGTTTTAATTTTATTTTTAATTCATCAACGAATGTATTATCATTATCTCTTTCCAAATTTATAATTTTATATTTATCATTTACATATTCATCTTCTTTTTTATTAAACGAATCATTAAATGTGACTAGCACAAATTGCATATCTTTATTTTCACCCCAAAGCAAATTACGCGCTCTATACGAATCCTCATCAATCTTTACTGTTTGAGCTGCCTTTACTGAAATTCCCCTTAGGATTTTTGGTTCTCCACCAGTATTTCCTTTTGTATAAGAATCAACAAGTGCAATATCGATTTCATTCTTTCCTTGAAGATGATTTAAATATTTTTGGTTTGTCTCAATTTTGTACTTACCTTTGTCAATTTGGCTTTTACATAGATAATACATAAATCGGTGTACCAAATACTCTGGCAAACTTTTATAGTTTTGATGTATACCCGTCATTTGTATGGAAACGTCTAGAAAAGTTTGATAACAATCTCGAACTTCCACACATGTAATAGAATTTAAGTTTTTTTCAATGTATCTATCTAATTCCATCAAATAAATTTCGGATAGTTTATTTAACATATTTTCCCCTTTTTTATTTTTCTAGGAGAGAATTTAAGATTCTCGACTAAATGAAATTTCAAATTTCCGCCAAAAATAACACTTCTATATTTTCACAAATCTTATCAATAAAATTACTATAAAAATATATATCGAGCATTAAAGAAGGATGTACAAATGCAAAAAGATGTTCTAGTCACCTTTCATTTAAACAAAAGGACAAACAGAACAAATTATCCGCGAACAAAACCTTATAATATAATTTCATGGCTTTTTAAATAAATATTACCCGTTTGCGAAGCATGTCTTCTTTTCAACGATAATAATTGTACTAAATCAATTCTACGTTCTAATACAGCCTTTAAATCACTACCATCCATATTACAAAACATTACATTAAAAATCTCACCGTTTATCTCAAGTACGTTTCAAATCAAAAACTAATATTTTTTCCTTGTTACGACACAAGAAATTTTCAATATGATGCGGTTCTAATATTTGCAGTTCCTTAGGCAGACAATCTTTAGTGACGTAGGGATATTTTTCATCTCTTAAAAAGAATTTTATATGTTTTTCAAGTTCCATTTTACCTATCAAATTAATTATCCCGTCTAATACGCCACGGTGTAAATAAATCACCTTCGGGTATAAGTTAAACATCGCTCCTATTCTAAGAGACGTATCGTACACGCATAACGAACTAAAATTAGGAATTCTCAATTCGTACACAATTATAAAGATATCATCAAAACATGTAGCCCTTTTTATCTCTTCCATAATTAACGGGTCCAATAACCTTTTGGTCATTTCTTCTAGAACTGCTTTTGAGATTTGGCACTGATGTGAATCCCTTTTCAAATTTGGAAGGTACCCCCAAACAGCATCTTTAATTAATTCCTCCATTGACTTCGTTCGATTTTTAAAATCACTTAACTTCCACTCTTCATGGCGAGCATAATTTTTATTGTATATATCTATTAAATCGGCAAGTGCCTTCATGTATTCTCCTCCGAATAAAAGATAATTCTACCCTTTTTACATTAAAACCCAAACACAAATATTTAACAGAACCAAAGTAAAAAACTCATTCTCATTAAAATGATCTTTTTTGCACTTTACTTCTTATCATATACAATCCCAAAGTCATCCTGTAATTCTTTCATATGTTTCATCATTTCTTCCTTAGCCCCCTCTTTATCACCTTGTGTATTTTTTGATGCATATTCTAGAGCACCCTCCATCATATATAATGCATATTCTTGTTTTAAAAGTTGGATTTCTTTCACAAACCACTCTTCGTCTTCTGAAGAAAATGTATTCGCTTTTTTCATCTCATCAAATTTTGGTGCTAATTCTTGAATTTCTTTTGACTTATCTGCACCGTTTGCTGATTGATAGTAAGCCTGTACCAATGCTTCCCCATCTTTAAATAATTTTTCTTCTAAGCTTTTTTTGTTATTAGACCCACATCCTACAAGTAACAAAAGAAATAATAACATATATATAACGCTCATTTTTTTCAACATATCTCATCCCCCCTATTCGTTCCATCTCGTTCCGAATTCCTCGAAACTAATTTGGCTTCATTCCATGTTTACTAAATAACCCTTCAAAAAATTCCTTTATCATTTGTCGGCTCTTCTCTCTATTCATAAATTCAAAACCACCAAATCGATATACCTCATATCCATTGAGTTTCAATTCTCTATCTGCACAAACCATCTCCGAATACTTTCTAGGACTTGAAATATCTCCATCTGAATAATGATGTTTTCCATCTATCTCTAGAACAATTCTTTGGTTGTTGGGAAGTAATAAAAGAAAATCCATACGTTGTCTTGGTAAAAATGTTGCATGGAATCTTTGCTTGACTGTGTATGGATCATAATGCAAATAAACTTGAGGTATTAATGCAGGAAAGTCCTGATTAAACCTCCTTTTAAAAAATCTAAAATAACTATCAAATAGTATTTTTTCAGGGTCTGAATCTAAAGAATTAAGTAATCTCTTATATAGAAAAACCTCATTTTCTGCTCCTATCTCATTTTCCTCTTTACTATCTGTCCACCATTTTAGTAGGTCATCCCAATATAAACCCATGCTTGGAATAGGGCGATCATACACAAGACAATTCTCTTCATGCTTCACTATTTTTATATCATTATTAATGGAATCACTAATTACAATTTCCGGCTTACAACCAACTGCAGCAAAAATAAGATTCTTAGCTGTACCCTTAACTCCCTTTTGAAGTTTATTAATTTTATAAATTGGATAGCCTGATATGTTATCTGTTGGTGAGAACTGATAGCCATCTTTAATCAAATGAGAATCAACAAATGCTATGTACTCCATTTGTTTCGATTCATGGCGCACAATAGGGTGCACAGTTTGTTCTAAAAAACGAATAAAGATTTCATCAGTTGCTGTCAATAATCCTAAATACTCTTCAAATAAATATGGTTCATCCCAGTCTGAATTATTTATCATGTGTTGCCATATATCACCTGAAGCATTCTGAAATCTAGAATCTGTTGAAGGTATATCTTCTAATATCCATATTCGGTTTAAAAAATCTAATAATTCACTTTTCCCTGAGATATCTCCCCTAGAATATAGCTCATCCATTATATTTCTTCTCGTAATCTCACTAATTGAATAAAAACCTGTAGGAGCTGTTTTATGTAAAATCTTCGCCAACGTACTTGTATGTAAATCATAGTCTTGTATGATTCTTTGGGCTAAATCTATCAAAAATAATTGGTCTTTATTTTTTAATCTTCTTTGTACATACACCCTCTTACTTGAAAAAGCTTCAGATTCTTCACCATTTTCCAAGCCATACCTTACACAAACACTAGGCAAATCATACGCTTTTTCATCAACCAAAACACAAGATATCGCATCGATTAATTTATTAATAGACTTCATCTTTATCGCCCCATTATAGAAGAATTCAATTTCAAACATGCTTTATTGGGTACACTGTTGCTATTTCCATCCAACCCTTTTCTCTTCTGAAATACCACTTATAAAGTAAATTATATATTAACAAATTCCACCAATAAACATAAAACTTTTCCACCTTTATTCTCCTTCAGAAACAAGAAATAAAAAAGCACTCGAATTATACTTATCTGAGCACTCAAAAAAACTTTCTTCTTATATGTAACGCTAATTTTTATATTTTTTTCCTAATGTACATCGATATCAAAATTAATTTTAATCGCTTCCTTAATCTTATTTCTCCATACTTCACTTGAAGAAGCGTATAACGTCAAATCATATAACAATCGCAAGAGCTCTTCTTTGGAATTAAAACACTCTTCTTTCCACTTTTGCATGTTCATTTCAATTTGTTCTATTGCTTCTTCTGTGGTGATGAAAAAAAATTTTCCCAATTCCAACTTTCGTCTGCCTCTTTTATACCGAAACTATCTTGAAATGCCAAATTCGAATACATGTTTTCTCCTCGAATTACTTTTCTTTCAAACACACGCTCTCCTCTTTCAACAAAGTATACCCTTTGCCCAATCCTTATCTTTTTTTCCTTCATGATAACCCTCATTTTTAAAATTTTCAAATATTTATTCGCGAAAAACATGTATTTCCTTCAAAATAAATGTAAATAGATTAAAAGGAGTAGATTAGAATGAATTTCCCTAATACTTGGGAGGATTATAATTCTCAATACCTAGAAGTGGCAGAAAATCTTATCCAACATAATCTAATTAATAATGCTTCAATTATTCCAACTATGTACATCGCAAGACATTATATTGAATTACGTACTAAAATGATTGCTAAAATAGCAAAAGTTATGAATGGCGGAGAGCCTAAAAAAGTTACAGGTCATAATTAAAAAACACTTTGGGATGAGTCTTCACATCTAATATTACAAACATTAAATAATCATGGTCTATATTCTCCTCATGTACAAGTGCAACTTCAGCAAATACAAAATTTTATTAACAAAAGAACAAATTGGGATGATGATTCTATGGCATTAAGATATCCTTACGACCTTCATGGTTCTGCATATGAACTTAAAGAGGATATTTCACTATTCAAGAACGAATGGAATAATTGCACGGAAACGCTGGAGTATATTTACAAACAACTCATTACAGACATTCAAAAAGGTACTATACCTTTAACTCAGAATCAAAAAAATAGCCTTCGCAATAATGGTATTATTATTTAATATATGAAAATGAGTCGTATTACCAACGACTCATTTTCATATACCCACTATTTTCTTTAATACATAAGTAGTTATGCTTTAAAATACTCTCTTAATCTCTCACCTCTTGTTAACGCTTCATCTACTGTTACATGCTCAAAAATCCCCTGTTCGGTAATCCTTTTAATTAAAAAAGTTTACATGGTATTAAAAAAAAGGAATTCCAATTATCATTTACAAACATTGAACTAGAAGAATTGTTTCTTATCTCAACATTTATGAAGAAAACCTTTCCTATTTCAAGTTTCATGAAAATTTTCTCGTTCACAAAATTTGAGATAGGACAATTTTGAACCTTGAATACGTTGCCTTTTTATCGAAAAAACTCAGGCTTCTTGAACAAATCTCAAACATGGTGAAGAATAACACTCAGTATTATTAGTATGCAATGTCATCATTACTAAATGCCCCGTCAGACTTGCTCTTATGGATATTATTGCTGTTTCTTCATCACAGATGCCCCTACTAAAATAACATCTGGATCATGACTTGACACTCCCACAGCTAAAGCCGCAAGTCCTACACCTTACGGTGTAACGGATGGGATTCTTGAATGACTAACCGTTCGCAGTTCATTTCTGTTTTGAACAGCCTTCAAGATGAGGGTGTGCCATCACCCCTCCTAAGACAGACCATATAGGTTCTTAGGCTGATTGACTATTACCATCAACCACAGTTGCGTAGCGAATGTTCATCGCCCCAACGATATCACGATGTTTCTCAAATCCACATTGGCACTTATATTTTCTATCTTGTGCTTTGTTCTTTTTAGAACACTTCGGACATGTTTGACTTGTATAAGAAGGATTCACATATTCAGTCTTTATACCAACTAATGTCGCTTTGTACTCAATGAATTGTGCTAGACGAAAGAATGACCAAGTGTGTAGATTTTTTTCGTTTTTACGGCTTGTTCGTGCCGTCTGTCTAATATTCGTTAGTTGCTCTAATCGAATGACAGAGATATTATTATTCGTTGCGAAATCAACGATTTCACGACTCACTTTGTGGTCTTGGTCTTGCATCCATCTCCGTTCTTTATCATCAAGTTGCCGAAGGGCATTCAATTTCTTAGCTTCTCCTAACTTCTTGCGAATACTACGAAACTTACGTTTCATATATTTGTTTTGTCTACCGTTTCCAAAGAAACGAACCTTATCATCGTTCGTGATAGCCACCCCAGGAACTTTGAGACCCAAGTCCACTCCTAAAATCTTTGTTCCTATTTTTTCGTTTGTAGGGATTGTGACAGCTATTTGAGCGATCCATTTAGCAGATTTCTTTGTAATACGAAGTGTACCTAACTTGTGTTTCAACAATTCAAAATTGCGATTATATTTGTCAGTTAACAAAGCACGAATCTTTAAACGAGTTGACCTTCCATTTACCATAAAGGGCATTGAAATGTACGTGAAGTCAAATGAATAGTTTTGGTTATTCCATACGCAAACAGGTTTTTTTAAAATCGGAACGATTTTATATTTACTCTTTTTCACTTTTGTAGAAAATACACTTTTCGCATCTTTAATCGCTTGATTTTTAACCGCACTTGGAAGGTTGGCTTCAATATCCTTTGTGCTTTTCTTCGTGGTTTTCTTCGCTTCAACCATTTCAGATACCAGTATATTAATGAGCTTAATATACTGGGAACTACTTTGTTCCAATAGCCTAATTTGTTTTTCTGTCGGAAGTAATTTAACTTTGATCGTGATAGTTTGTGCCACAAGTTTCACCCCCTCGTTTTTTGACTTTCAACATAATATCGTATCGTTTCACTCGATACATTCCCAGCAGTAGAAATAAAATAAGAACGTGTCCACAGACTTGGCAAATGCGCGAGGTGAGAAAACTCTTCTCTTACACGCTTCGACGTCACTCCTTTAATTTTCGCCATAATATCAGCAGGACTAAGTGTTGGTAGTGCATTTAAGAACAAGTGAACATGGTCTTTATCACATTCCATTGCAATAATAATAATATCTAGTTCGTTACATAACTCTTGAACTAAAGCTTTGAAACGTTCTTCTACTTTTGCATTAAGAAAAATCTTTCTTCTGTATCGTGGGCAAAACACAAAATGGTAGTTAATTAATGAAACGATTGTTTTGTTTTTTCTATAATCATTTATCATGCTCACATCGTATCAGTTTGTTTATAGAACTGCAACAAAAAATAAAGGGTGCCTATTCTTGTCTATCACCGTATGTTTCAATTATCCAAATTAAATCAGCTATTGGTATATGCCCAGTACCACTTGGATCAATATCATATTGTCCATCAGCTGAGGCTTGTGGTAAATATGTTCTAGCTTCCTCGTAATACTCTATATGTAAGCGTCTGATTATTTCTTGGAATTTTACGGTATCCAGTTTATATCTTGCTTGAATACTAAGCAATTTAGATAGACCTTCTGTACCAGTAAACCAATCTAAATGACCGTCAAATAAGAGGACGCCATTATTCTGCGGTGAACTACAATTCCTCACAGACCTATGGTGAACTATTCTAAAGTTTTCACCTATCGTTGTATACTCGTCAGTGCTTTCATCTTGTAAAGAATCCCATTCTAGTATTCCATCCTGATCCGATTCAATAATTTCGCCACAGTTGTCACAGAACCACTGTTCTTTTGCCCTTAACTTTAAATCAAATCCTGCTGTTTCACTACTCATCATACTCCTCCTCATCTCTTTAATATTCAAAAAACAAATCACCTCATAATTATAGTCAATTACCTTTACATTAAATCTTTTCCTATACGTAGTTGCACCGCTACATCCTTCTGCCGGGGCACAATATGTAAATCTGACGCTTGTACCCTACACGCTTCTTTTAAAATTGTATTCGCAAAAATTTCAATCCCATTCATCACTTTTCCCTCCTCACTATGTATATAGCATGAAAACATGCACAATAAAAATTTGGATTTTTGTATTTTCAATAGAGTAAAAAGGAAAAATATGTTTGTGAAATTATGAACAATTTCCGAATTATTGTCTGAAATTACCTATACTCATGTTTATCTGTATTATAATGTTATTATCTTGGATAAAGTGATAAAGGTGGAGATCCTCATGGAACAAGCTTTAAAAATTACAGGTGTTTTAGCTGACCCAACTCGTTATTACATTTATAAATATATTTCGCAAAAACATAGTTACGTAACTGTACAAGAAATTGCAGATGAATTCGATATTCATCCAAACGTAGCACGTTTACATTTATCTAAATTAGAAGATGTTCATATGCTTAAATCGGAAACAAAGAAAACTGGAAAAGGCGGAAGACCAAGCAGATTATATGTCTTATCTGAAGATGTTATTCAATTGCAATTTCCATTCCGTGATTATCAATTGTTAGCAAGAATAGCATTTAATTCTTTACTTAGCCTTGGCGCTGCTGGTGAGAAAGCGCTATACGAAACAGGAAAACAATTCGGGGCCGAATTAATGCAACAACATATGCAACGTTTAAATGTGAGTGAAGGTGCTTTAACAGTAGAACAAAAAGTTCAAATTGCAAAAGAAGCTTTCTCAACAGCCGGCTTATCACCTGCATTTGAATTAAGTGCAGATGGAACAAAAATTTTCTATGATGTACACAATTGTCCATTTAAAGAAGTGGCTGTTCATCATCCAACTGAAATTTGTAACATGCACGGAGATATGATGAAAGGAATTTTTGAAATCCTATTCCCTAACATGGAATTAACTCGAAATGATAGTCTATTAGATGGATGTAAATCTTGTAATTATAAACTAACAATTTAATTTCTCATATAAAAAGAAGCCAATAATAATTGGCTTCTTTTTATATGAATGAATATTTACAATAGTAAGAAAAATAAACTATAATGAAAAGAGGTTTTACTTTTTCTAGAAAAGGAGGGAAATAGCATGGATCGCATGTTTCGCGTTCTCGGCTTTTGGACTGGAATTTTCTCGGTTATGTTTTACGTAGGAGATATGCAACAGGCTGCACTACTATTTTTAGGACAAACAGGTTTCTTCGTACTTTTAAGCTATTTAAAATTAACAGAGCGTATGTATATATACGTATTCGGGGCATATTTAACTGTTTTCTTCATAGGATTTACATACTACACGACATTTTTACTTGTCCCTGGGGCTGGACATTAAAAGATGGCATTTTGCCATCTTTTTTTTAATCCCGGAATTTCCTAGTTGACTTATAGGTTTTATTACCTTATATTCTATATAACAGATTGGAATTAGGGGGAATCAACATGAATACACTGCTTGTCGGAATTAACGTTGCAGTCATGCTCATCTTAGTTGGCGTATTATATTATATGCAACGTAAGCATGTATCTTTTAATAAACGTGTATTTACCGCTTTAGGAGTCGGAATTTTATTCGGTCTTATATTACAATTCATTTATGAGCCAACTTCTAAAGTAATTATTGAATCAAATACTTGGTTTGGCTTAATTGGTAACGGTTATGTGAAATTACTTCAAATGATCGTTATGCCACTTATTTTAGTATCTATTATTTCAGCATTTACAAAATTACAGTTAACGAAAAACCTTGGTAAAATTAGTGGTCTTATTATCGGAATTTTAATTCTTACTACAGGAATCGCTGCAGCTGTCGGTATCGCTGCAAGTGCAGGATTTGATGTATCTGCAACAGGCCTACAACAAGGTGATGCAGAATCTGCTCGTCTGAAACTAGTTGAAGAAAGATTTACTTCTATTGAAAAGACAACAATTCCAGATAAATTATTAGAGCTATTGCCTACAAATCCGTTTCTTGATTTAACAGGCGCTCGTCCAACATCAACAATTTCTGTCGTAATATTTGCAGCCTTTATCGGCATTGCCTTTATAGGTGTAAAACGAAAATATCCAGAACAAGCAGAGCTATTTAAGAAAATGCTTGATGCTGTATATGCAATCGTAATGCGTATGGTAACATTAATTTTACGCCTTACTCCATACGGCGTATTAGCTCTTATGGCAAAAACAGTTGCTGGTAGCGATATAAATGCTATTTTAAAGCTTGGTAACTTCGTGTTAGCCTCTTATGTAGCACTTATCGTAATGTTTATCATTCACTTATTATTAATTGCATTGTCTGGTTTAAATCCAATTCAATATTTGAAAAAAGTGTTCCCTGTACTAACTTTTGCATTCACATCTCGCTCTAGTGCTGGTGCGATGCCATTAAATATTGAAGCTCAAAAAGAAAAGCTTGGTATCTCCGAAGGAATTGCAAACTTCGCAGCTTCATTTGGGGTATCTATCGGACAAAACGGTTGCGCAGGTATTTATCCAGCAATGCTTGCAATGATGGTCGCTCCAACTGTAGGAATTGATCCATTACAACCACAATTTATTTTAACTTTAATCGCTGTTGTTGCTATTAGCTCATTCGGTGTTGCCGGAGTTGGTGGCGGTGCAACATTCGCAGCTTTAATCGTACTATCTACAATGAACTTACCAATCGGTATTGTTGCTCTAGTTATCTCAGTTGAGCCATTAATCGATATGGGTCGTACAGCTCTTAACGTAAGTGGTTCTATGACAGCAGGTCTTATTTCAAGTAAATGGCTTGGTGAATTAGATCAAGATACGTACAATCAAGACGATACAAAAACTGGTGAAATTGCTTCATAATGAAAAAAAGACGCTAACATACAATTGTTAGCGTCTTTTTTATTCCGTTCCCTCTTTATAGATCTTATCTTGAGAATTATCACTCCAAGTATTCTTTTAATTGCTCTTTTAACTCTTCCTCAATCTCATAACAAGATTCATCAGCGAGTTCCCCTACTTTCTTACTACCCAAAATGTTTGATTGAATTGGCATTCCTAAAAAGATTCTTTCGCATTTCCAAATTGGTATATTGTAAAATCCAATCATCTCTTTTTCTTCATCTAATATAGCTATAGCAACTGATGAACCATATCCCACCTCAAAAGGATGCTCTTTATCTTTAACAAGTCCCATATCTAATTCCATGTTTTTTTCTATGTATAAATGCGAATACTCTTTATAAAGTTTAAGTGATATCCGTTCTATTTCCTTCTCCATGCATTGAATTTTCTCTTTCAATTCCAGTGTAAAATCTCGTTCTGTATACTTCATCTCCGTCTCCTTACACATAGAAAAAGAGAATATAATAACATATTCTCTTCTCTCAAATATATTTCATTATCTCACAGCCCGTCCTTTTCACAAATAACCATTTTGTTCGCACCATTTATGAAATTGTCCTACGTCCACCCCAACTAACACGATATCCTTTAGCTCTACATCAATGATTTGTTCTCCAATTACAATAGCAAACTGCGATGCTAATTTTGTCTCGTTTTTCTTTACAATTCCAATTCGGTTCCGATGCGGTCCATCTTTTATATATGCTTTTTGTCCTACAATATCAAAGTTCAAGATTTTCACCTCTTTTACTGCGCTCAAATTGGAAATACGATCTCCACCTCGGAAAATTTCCTTTCATTGCACTATTTCTCTATATATATGACGAAACAATAAAAGAGTCCTTCCTTCTTTACAATTATTTTTTCTTTGTTTCATTTTTGTGATTGAAACGTAAAGTTTATAATAAAATACACTTGGAAGCGCTTTCTATGTAATTTTTTATGTTATAATATAAAAGTAGAACTTCGTAAAGAGGGTTAAAAAAATGAATACAAAAATGATAAAAAAAGTAATTGAAGCATTAAAAGTATATGGCTTTCAGGATGTATCATTCTGTGACAAAACGAGGCAATTTTTATTTCATAACGAAACCGATATTATGAGCGGCTATGCAGAAATAACATATAGTAGTCAATTTGAAAAATTCAACGTACAAATTCATCCAATTGAAACACATCACCAAGCAGAGTTACAAGAGGTTGAAAGACATATACAAGCTTGTATAAGAAAAGTGGAATATTTAAACGCACTTCTTACCGGGCAGACAAAACTAGATGATAAAATTATTATTATGTAAAAAAAGAACGTGATCCAATCACGTTCTTTTTTCATTATATGTTCATCTTTTCCTTTAGTTGTAATCCTGTAACAGATTCTAATACATCCATCGATTCTCCAAATGTCATATCAAAAATTGTATTGTCCTCTATGTACGGAAACTGGCTGAAACGCTTTTCTAACACCTTTACAGCATCTGATGTAAAGTTTGCACTATCAATTCCAAATTCTGTTTCAAGAAGAACGATCCAATCTAACACATGAAAACCTAATCCATTGACGAATGCAATAAGTTTTTCTTCTGGGTTTGAAGATAAGAATACTTGGCGTTCCATCTCACTAAAAAGTTCTTCTCCTAAAATTTCAGCTAACTCATCATCATGTTCACGTTCAACAAGTTCTTCGTAGCCGTAATCATCCACAAGCTCTTCTACTTCTTCACTATCCTGACAAAGCAATTGACTAAGAAGTGCCTCTTTCTTAAATTCACTATTTTGTACGACTTCTAAAAAGCTCGTTTCCCATCCATTTTCTAATTTCATATTATGTACTCCTTTATATACGTTTCTTATCATCACTGTACCCAAAAGATCACTTTTATAACCTTTTAGGTAGTTACATTATTTCACATGATTCATAACATAAGATGCAAACTCAGCTACATCTCCTTCAAAAATATTTATTTCTGGCAAGTGATAGAACGTTGTTTGGAGCGGATTTCCTGCATGATATACATATATCGTTTTCTCTAGTGCAATCGCCATTCCAAACTCTGTATGGCTCCCGTTTCCGCCATCTAATATAAGTAAAAACACATCCGCTTCTTTTACAGCATTTTTTTCTGCCTGACCAATTTCTCTTAATTGTTCTTGATTCACTGCTCTTTCGTTTTTGCTCCAATCATATGTATGGTGCCATCCTGCATGTTTCAGTTCATTTGCTACGGAACATACAAGATGTTTATTTTGGAAACCTGAGGCGATATAAAAATTCATTTATATACACTCCTTCATTATGTATGGGGAAACTCCTTTTTAGCGTTATTTGTTATAGCTATAATAAAGAACAACTTCAAAAAAAATCCCCATCTTTAAAACTTATTTGCGTTTAAATGATGGGATGCTTCATGGTCTTCTTTTATTTTTTGTTTTTTATAACTTTCATCAGCTAACATTTCTAGTTCAGCTGTTATCTCTGACTTTTCAAGCTCTCTTTCTTGCGAAAATTTCCTTGAAATATAAACAATAACACTACCAACGTACAACACAAAGCATATAATAAGTGCAGTATTTTCATAGAGACTTAGCTCCAACACAGTCACTCCTAATCCATTCGTATTTTCACGCCTCATTAATTGGAATTTCTCTATTAACCCAGTTGTTATCCCGCTATTTGAGGGCAGTAAGACTCCCTCCTCAAATTTCAGTAAAAGCAAAGAAGTTAGATGGAGGATGCACCCAACTGATTAAAGTTTCACTTTATTGTAACATAAAAATATCAATTCTTGGAATCTTTCACCCTACTAAAAGAGGCATGATTGTTTCATCATGCCTCTGAAATATTTTGAATGATTGTTTGAATTGCTTCTTTTCCATTATATTTTTTTAGTGCTGTTTTATACTTCTCATTATTTTGATTCAATTCTTCGACATACTTTATCAGAGATTTTACAGTTACATCTTCTTCATATAATACGGAGGCATACCCTTGCCTTTCAAAGGACTCTGCATTTAATATTTGATCTCCACGGCTTGCAAATTTCGATAATGGAATTAAAACCATTGGCTTTTGTAATGTTAAAAATTCAAAAATTGCGTTGGAGCCCGCGCGTGAAATAACAAAATCTGTTACCGCTAATATATCCGGCAGTTCTCCATGTACATATTCAAATTGTCTATATCCTTCTTTATTTTGTAAACTTTCATCAAGGTTACCTTTTCCGCAAAGGTGAACAATTTGATACTTTTTAAGAAGTTCTGGTAATGCTTCTCGAGCCGTATCATTAATTTTCTTCGCGCCCAAGCTGCCTCCCATAATCGTAATAACTGGCTTTTTACGTGAAAAACCTAAAAATGCTAAACCTGTTTCAGGATTTCCCTTCAGCACTTCTTCACGTACAGGAGATCCCGTATATATTACTTTTCCTTTCGGTAAATGCTTCGCTGCTTCTTCAAATGTAACAAATATTTTCGAAGCAAAACGAAGCGCAATTTTATTTGCTAGTCCTGGCGTCATATCAGATTCATGTAATAAAACTGGTACTCTATTTAGCCATCCTCCAATTACGACTGGTACAGATACGAAACCGCCTTTTGAAAAAATCACATCTGGTTTTAGTTTTCGAATCCTTACATACGCATCCATAACACCCTTCATTACAAGAAAAGGATCTTTTATATTTTTCAAATCAAAATAACGACGTAGCTTTCCACTCGAAATACTATAGTAGGGAATGCCTTCCTTTTCTATAATCGTTTTCTCAATACCTTGATGAGAACCAATATAAGAGATATCCCAGTTGTCTTCCTGTAAATGTGGGATAATGGCTAAATTAGGTGTTACATGTCCTGCCGAACCGCCACCTGTAAAGACTATTTTCTTCATACGTCTCCCCCTTCTAGACTATAATACACTAAAATATCTTGCCTCAGGGTGAGAAAATACCATAGCCGTTACGGACGCTTCTGGCTCCATCATGAATCCTTCTGTTAATGAAATACCTATTTCCTCTGGATGAATTAAGCGAAATAGCTTTTCTTGATCTGCAAGTTCTGGACACGCCGGATAACCAAATGACACGCGTATTCCTCTATATTTCGTACGGAAACGTTCTTCCATCGTCAGTTCAGGTGAGTCTGGAATGCCCCAGCGGTCACGAATGAGCATATGTGTTTTTTCAGCAAGTCCTTCTGCTAATTCAAGCGCTAACGATTGAATGGCATGACTACGTAAGTAATCACCTTTCGCCTTCCACTCTTCAGCAATGTCCCGAACTCCTTCCCCAACCGTAACAGATAAGAAAGCAACATAGTCCATCTCATCTCCAATTGGGCGCAAATAATCGCCTAAAGTACGATAGGGGGCCTTTCCTTGTCTAGGGAACGTGAAACGCTCTATAACACGCGTATGATCTTCTGGATCATATATTACAATGTTTTGTCCATCGCTTTGCGCTGGGAAAAATTGATACACTGCTTTTGGCTTTAACCAAGATTGTCCTTCTTGCAATAATTCATCTATTAAATCATTTAATTCATGCGCTCTCTTATCTCCCTCTTTCAAAAGCTTCTTCACATTTCCTTTTAATCCAAGGTGATGCCCAAGTAGCATTTGTCTATTTAAAAATGGAGCGAGATGAAGGGCGGGAATATCGCGTAATACAATTCGTTTTGTTGAATCAGGCACGATAACCTCAGCCTTTGGTAATGGCTCAATTACTGCTGGAATTTCTACTTTCTTCTCCTCTTTTTTTACGATATGAAGATGCCGTTCTTTCTTATCCTGTTTCATCTTCTCACGCTCTTCTTCTTTTTGAAGCTTATTAATAATATCGAGCCCCGTCATCGCATCACTCGCATAACAAACGAGCCCTTTATATGATGGTGAAATCCGATTATCTGTAAACTTTCTCGTTAATGCTGCACCACCTACAACAATGGGAACATCAATATTTGCAGCTTTTAAATCTTCAGCAGTCGTTACCATTTGTTGCGCTGATTTTACTAATAAACCTGAAAGTCCTATAATGTCCGGATTCTTTTCTTGTACTTCTTGAACAATTCGATCTGAACGTACATTAATTCCTAAATTAATAATCTCATATCCGTTATTCGCTAAAATAATTTCAACGAGATTTTTCCCAATATCATGCACGTCACCTTTTACAGTTGCTAATAATACTTTCCCTTTTTTCGCACTATCACTAGATTCCATATATGGCTCTAAATAACTTACAGCAGCTTTCATACTTTCGGCACTTTGCAATACTTCAGCAACAATAAGTTCATTATTATTAAATAGTCGTCCTACCTCGTCCATCCCTGTCATAAGCGGACCGTTAATAATATCAAGAGGTTTTCTTCCTTCTTCAAGTGCAAGACTTAAATCCTCGTGTAATCCTTGTTTCGTACCTTCTACAATATAATTTGCTAGTCTTTCATCAAGCGTTAACGTTTCTTGCACAACGACATCTTTCTTTTTAGCGACTCGGTAAAAGTTTGTAAATTCTTCTAACGTCTCTTTAGTCGTTTCAAACAGTAATGCATCTGCAAGGTGTTTTTCTTCCTCTGGAATCGACGCATAGCGTTCTAATTTTTCCGTATTAACAATCGCGTAATCTAATCCAGCCTTCGTAGCATGATATAAAAAGACGGAATTCAATACTTCACGTCCAGCTGGTGGTAAACCAAATGATATGTTACTTACACCTAAAATCGTTAAACACTCTGGTAACGCTTCTTTAATAAGACGAATTCCTTCTATAGTCGCTGCCGCTGAACCAATATATTCTTCATCACCTGTCCCTACTGGAAACACAAGTGCATCAAAAATAATATCTGACGGACGTATTCCATATTTCGTCGTTAATAATTCGTAACTTCTTTTTGCAATTTCTAATTTTCTTTCAGCACTTACTGCCATACCATCTTCATCGATTGTACCAACTACAATTGCAGCACCATACTTACGAAGAAGCGGTGTTACCTTTTCAAAACGCTCTTCTCCATCTTCTAAATTAATAGAGTTGATAACAGCTTTTCCTTGAATATAAGTAAGTGCTCTTGCCATAACATTTTCATCCGTTGAATCAATCATAATCGGTACTTTTAACACTTTCGTAACTTCTGTCAAAAATTTCTCCATATCTTCTATTTCATCACGATCAGGATCTGCCATACAAATATCAATAATATGAGCATTTTTCTTCACTTGCGCCCTTGCCACTTCAGCAGCCTCTTCAAATTTCCCTTCTGCTACTAATCGTTTAAATTTACGTGATCCAATAACATTCGTTCTTTCACCTACAAATAACGGTCTCATAGACTCATCGTATTGCAGTGCCTCCAATCCACTAATTCCATGTCCTTCTCTCTCATGATGGTCACGAGGCTTAAGAGATGCTAGCGCGGATTTCATTGCTTTTATATGTTCTGGTGTCGTGCCACAACAACCACCGATAATATTAACCCATCCTTCTTCAGCAAATCGCTTCACCTTTTCAGCAAGAGAAGATGGAGATTCATGGTAATGTCCATCTTCATCAGGAAGACCTGCATTTGGATAACAAGAAATGTAACACTCCGATAAATCAGATAGTGAACGAATATGGTCCCTCATAAACTCCGGACCAGTCGCACAGTTTAATCCAACAGATAATGGTTTCATATGTTCTACTGATAAATAAAAAGCTTCAATTGTTTGCCCAGCCAGAGTCGTTCCCATTGGCTCAATCGTTCCTGAAATCATAATAGGAACCGTTTTTTTCATTTCTTCAAAAGCAGCTTGAATTCCAATATAAGCTGCTTTCACGTTACGCATATCTTGACTCGTCTCAACGAGTAATACATCAACTTCTCCTTTTAACAATCCTCGTGCCTGCCTTGTATAAGCCTCAATCAATTCTTCAAAAGTCACACCACCTGTAACACTAATTGCTTTCGTTGTTGGTCCCATTGCTCCCGCAACATATACTTCCTTCCCGCTTTCTTTAACAGCTTGCTTCGCCAAAAGTGCTGCCTTTTCATTTAGTTCTTCATCTAAATGAGACAGCTCATAATCACTTAGTACAATATTCGTTGCCCCAAATGTATTTGTTTCAATAATATCCGCTCCAGCTTCAATATAAACTTTATGAATTTTTAAAATAACGTCTGGTCTTGTTTCTACTAAATATTCATTACAGCCCTCGTACTCTTCTCCTCCGAAATCTTCAGCAGTTAAATCCTCTTGCTGAATCATTGTCCCCATTGCCCCATCTAATATTAAAATGCTATTCTGTAATTTTTCTTCTATACACTTCATCAATTAATACCTTCTTTCACTTCTTGCTTTTCTCTTACATATTTAACAAGATGTTCTGTAATTTCATACTTTAAAAATGGTGTAATAAGATAAATACCATTAAAATATTTCATCGCTATGTCGATTAATTCTTGCGAAATGCGAATCCCTTCCTCAATTGCTGCCTCTTTCGTTTCGTGTCCATCCATTCTCTCTCTTATTTCTTCAGGAAGAGTAATACCCGGCACCTCAAAATGAAGAAAATCTGCATTCCGCTTACTTACTAACGGCATAATTCCAATAAAAATAGGTTGTTCCAAATGCTTTGTCGCTTCATACACTTCTTCAATTAGCGCGATATCGTAAATTGGCTGAGTTAAAAAATACTCCGCTCCAGCATCTATTTTTCGTTCCATTCGCTTAACCGCTGCTTTTAAGTGCCTCACGTGAGGATTAAATGCGCCGCCTACAGAAAACCTTGTCGCCGGTCCAATTGATTTCCCTAAAATTGAACGTCCATCGTTCATTTCTTTAATCATTTTAATGAGCTCAATAGAGGATAAATCATATACAGAAGTTGCACCGGGAAAATCACCAACGCGCGCTGGATCACCAGTTAAAGCTAGCACTTCTTCCATCCCTAACGCCGATAAACCTAACAAATGAGATTGTAGTCCAATGACGTTATGATCTCTACACGTTAAATGTGTCAATACTGGGATATCATGCTTGGTTAATAACGCACCCATTGCCATATTCGAGATGCGAGGCGATGCTAATGAATTATCTGCTAGAGTAATAGCATCTGCTCCCGCTCTTTTTAACGCTCTTGCTCCTTCAAAAAAACGCTGTGTATCTAACGTTTTCGGTGGATCTAATTCCACTACAACTGTCGTTTGTTTTTTCGCTTTCTCTGCTAGAGTGACGTGAGCCTTCGAACGTTTCTCATGCGTATGAACGACTTTCGGCCTTTGAATCGTGTCTTTTTCTATTACAGGGGTAATATTCGCAACAGCGCGCTTCATACTTTGAATATGTTCTGGAGTCGTACCACAACAACCACCCAATAATCGAATACCTTGCTCAATAAATCTCGGTGTCATCGCTTCAAAATAAGCTGGGCTTCCCTCATATACATAACGTCCCTCCACATAATTCGGGAGACCTGCATTTGGGTATGCTGATAAATAGCCATTTTGCGGAATCGATATCATTTTGAAAGCTTCCGTCATATGAAGCGGCCCTAGTTGACAATTCAATCCAACAACATTTGCACCGCAATCTATAAGTTGCTTTAATATTTCATTGACATCATTTCCATTTTGAGTCGTACCTGCTTCATGTAACGCTAATTGAGCAACAATTGGAATATTCGTTTGCTTACGCAATACTTTAACGGCATGAAGTAATTCAAATTCATCGTAAAAAGTTTCTAATAGTAATCCATCAACCTGTTCTTCTAGTAAAGCCCCTGCCTGTTCAAGTAGCATAAACTCCCTTTCCATATCAGTCGTTGTAACGGCTCCGATGTGTTTCATACCACCAATTGTTCCTAAAATTGCATTTCTGTCTGTAACAGATGCTTTCGCCAGTTTTACTGCCGCTCTATTAATTTCTGTAACTTGATTTTCTAAACCATACATACGTAATTTCGTCTCATTTGCCCCATACGTATTCGTTTGAATTACATCTGCTCCAGCAGCTACATATTGTTTATGAATCGATATAATTAAGTCTGGATCAGATACATTCAATTCTTCAAAGCTACTTTGCAAACCATGTGAATGCAATAACGTCCCAACCGCACCATCACCTATTACAATTCCTTTTGATAATAAATCTAGTAATTTCACGAATCTCCCTCATTTCTATCAATATAAAAACCCCCTCTTCACTTTGAAGAGGGGGACATAATCGTTCCTCCTCTTATTATGCAAAACATTCGTTTTGCAGGTATTAGCACCGTTTCAAACATTTCGTTTGAAGGTTGCCGGGTTTCACAGGGCCTTTCCCTCCACCGCTCTCAATAAGAGTTGTCTTTATTATTTTATTTATGTAGCTAAAAGGAAATGCGTTCCCCTTTTAACAATGTTTGTTAATTTTTTAATAAATTTAGCATGCACAAAAGTAAAAGTCAATGATACTTGCGGAAAAATAAAAATTATTTAAAATAAACTTGCAATTCAATTATCTTTTGTTGTAAAGTTAAAAACATAATAAAAATTTCATACGAACATTCTTATCTAGAGAGGTAGAGGGACTGGCCCTATGACGCCTCAGCAACCATTAACAGTTTGTTAATAAGGTGCTAATTCCAGCAAATTGTGAAAGATTTGACAGATGAGAAGAAGACTCTATTCAAACCGAAAGCCTTCTTCTTAGAAGGCTTTTTTTATTTTATATTCACTTAATGTTTCAATTTAAAAAGGAGGAATTTTCACATGTCAACAATCGAAACGAAACTAGCACAAATCGGAAATCGCAGTGAAACTACAACAGGAACGGTTAATCCACCGGTTTATTTCTCAACCGCTTATCGTCACGAAGGAATTGGTAAATCTACTGGCTTTGACTATTCACGAACTGGCAATCCAACTCGCGGTCTTTTAGAACAGGCGATCGCAGACTTAGAATATGGCGAACAAGGTTATGCCTGTAGTTCAGGGATGGCGGCTGTTCTCCTCGTCCTTTCTCTATTCCACTCTGGAGACGAACTTATTGTATCTGAAGATTTATACGGAGGAACGTATCGATTATTTTCTGAGCACGAAAAAAAGTGGAATGTTCGATGTAGATACGTAAATACACAATCTATTAAACAAATTGAGCAAGCTATCACAACTGAAACGAAGGCTATTTTCATAGAAACTCCAACTAATCCATTAATGCAAGTTACTGATATTGCTGCTGTCGCAACTGTAGCGAAAAGGCACGGACTACTTCTTATTGTAGACAACACATTCTACACACCTTATATACAGCAACCATTAACAGAAGGTGCTGACATTGTACTCCATAGCGCAACGAAATATTTAGGGGGACATAACGATGTACTAAGCGGACTTGTCGTTGCAAAAGGAATGGAACTTTGCGAGGAAATCGCTCATTATCATAATGCATCAGGCGCGGTTTTAAGCCCATTTGACTCATGGTTATTAATTCGCGGTATGAAAACGTTAGCGCTTCGCATGAGACAACATGAAGAAAATGCGAAAGCAGTTGTTGCATATTTAAATGATGAAAACGGGGTGACAGATGTATTTTATCCAGGAAGAGGCGGCATGATTTCATTCCGCCTTAAAGATGAAGCTTGGATTAATCCATTCTTACAATCTTTATCCTTAATTACATTTGCAGAAAGTCTTGGTGGTGTAGAAAGTTTAATGACTTATCCAGCAACGCAAACACATGCTGATATTCCTGAAGATATTAGAACAGCAAACGGTGTATGCAATCGTCTTCTTCGATTCTCCGTTGGCATTGAAAATAGTAACGATTTAATTCAAGACTTAAAGCAAGCCATTAAACTCGTAAAAGAAGGTGTAAAAATATGAGCTATTCTATAGATACACTCTTACTACACAACCAATATAAACATGACTCACAAACGGGCGCTGTGAACGTTCCCATTTATAACACATCAACTTTTCACCAGTTTGATGTAGATACGTTCGGAAAATATGACTATAGCAGGTCAGGAAATCCAACTCGTGAAGCTCTTGAAGATATCATTGCTTTATTAGAAGGTGGAACAAAGGGATTCGCCTTTGCATCAGGCATTGCAGCGATTTCCACTGCATTCCTCCTTCTTTCACAAGGTGATCACGTACTCATTTCAGAAGATGTATACGGAGGCACTTACAGAGTGATAACTGAGGTACTCTCCCGTTACGGTGTTTCACATACATTTGTTGATATGACCAATTTAGAAGAAATAAAACAAAACATTAAACCAAATACAAAGCTCTTTTATGTAGAAACACCTTCTAACCCACTTTTAAAAGTGACAGATATCCGCGAAGTTTCTAAACTTGCAAAATCTATTGGCGCTCTTACTTTTGTTGATAATACTTTTTTGACACCACTATTCCAGAAACCACTTGAACTTGGAGCTGATGTCGTTCTTCATAGTGCTACAAAATTTATTGCTGGTCATAGTGATGTTACTGCCGGATTAGCAGTAGTAAAAGATGCAGAACTCGCTCAAAAGCTTGGATTTTTACAAAATGCATTCGGTGCTATTTTAGGGCCTCAAGATTGTTCTCTCGTACTTCGTGGCCTAAAAACATTGCATGTACGCCTCGAGCATTCAGCTAAAAATGCCAATAAAATTGCACATTATTTACAAGAGCACACTAAAGTACAAAATGTCTATTATCCTGGATTACAAACGCATCTCGGATTTGATATTCAACAATCTCAAGCAACATCAGCTGGAGCGGTCTTATCGTTTACTTTGCAGTCAGAAGATGCACTCCGCCAATTTTTGTCAAAAGTAAAATTACCCGTTTTTGCAGTTAGTTTAGGAGCGGTAGAGTCAATTCTTTCTTACCCAGCAAAAATGTCACATGCAGCACTGTCGCAAGAAGCTCGTGATGAAAGAGGGATCTCTAATTCATTACTTCGGTTATCAGTTGGCCTTGAAAATGTTGACGATTTAATATCCGATTTTGAAAATGCCCTTTCTTATGTAGAAGAACCTGTAAATGTATAGAATGAATAGAAGATATGAAATTAAGTTTTCATATCTTTTTTTATGCTGTCTACCATACTCGTTTTAGTGCTTTTCTGTCTATATAGTTCATTAAAAAATAAAATTTTTATCTATTTCCAAGTAATTTATTAATTGATATATTAAGAAATAAAAAAGGAGCAAAAATAATGGATACTTGTACAGATATTTTAATCGTTATCGATTTACAAAATGGAGTATGTTATAGCGGAGAGCATTTATTTGATTTACAGAACTTACTAACAAAAGTAAATCAAAGAATTTCTTCATACAGAAAATTAAATAAACCAATCCTTTTTGTTCAACATTGTGATGATGATTTAGTACCCGAGAAAGAAAATTGGGCTATTCATACCGATCTAGATGTTCAAGAACAAGATTTTTTTGTAAGAAAAACACATGCAAATTCATTTTATAAAACAAACTTAAAAGAAATTTTAGATCAATTATCTGTAAAGCGCATTGAATTTTGTGGTGCCCAAACAGAGTACTGTATGGATGCTACGATTAAGTTTGCCCACGGACTGGGATACGAAAACTTTATGGCACAGAAAACAACCTCTACGTTGAAGAATCCTTTTATGTCCGCAAAAGAGACGATTGATTTTTACGAGAACATATGGAATCACAGGTTTTTAACGTTGCTAAAAGATGAATTTTAGAATAAATGACTAATGACTTGATTATCCTAAGATTTATCAGCTGTAATCAAATATTTCGTTATCATCATAAAGAAGCGAATTACATTCAGCTTCTTTTCTTTTAAACTGTTTTATATTCTATATATATCATTACAATTCCTTTGTCATATTATTTTAAAAATTTTGTATATTCATTTGAAAGAATAAGAAAATCATGATAAAATTGTGTTACAAATATATCTATATCTTTCAATTTTTAAAACGCATCGAAATTTTCACCCAAAAATTTTATTTTACAAAAACGTGCTAATTTACCTATTTTATTTACATCAGGGTCTCTTTTCTTACAATTTCTTTACTTTAGGACTTTTTTTCTGCAACAACTATTTTCTTTTCTTTAAATTTTTGGTATGTATAGTATGGTATAATAGCTCACACGGAGGTGGAAAAGAACATGTTAGAAACCTTTCAAAAAGAATTAGAACTATATGAAAGTAATGCAGAATTATTAAAAGTACTAGCTCATCCTGTTCGTTTATGTATCGTAAAAGGATTAATTGAGCGCGGTCCAAGCAACGTTTCTACAATGTATACTGGCTTAAACATGCCACAATCTACAATTTCACAGCATTTAGCAAAATTAAAAAGCGCTAAAATCGTTTCTAGTGAAAGAAAAGGATTAGAAATTTATTACAAAGTAGAGAACGAAACAATAATTCAACTCGTTCGCGTATTATTAGGTTAGGGACTAATAATCGAAGAAAAAGAACGTATTCTATATTTTTCATCTCATATCTTTAATATAAATATATATCATGAGAGGAAATATATAATACTACATAAGTCGTATTAAAAAACAAGACACAGTATATACTGTGTCTTGTTTTTTTATATTGTTACATACTGCTCCAAATGCAAATGTTGCATATCTTTTGTATGTATAACAACATCAAACGCACTCCCTACTCCTCCATTCAAAATCATAGAACGAACTGCTCGATTTTTTTTTTGCGTTTCAGAAAAAGGATTCGTATCTTGATGGCTCGTAAGCTGTTCTAATATTCCTGCAGCTAACAAGAACTCAGATTGTTTCTTATGCCATACTGCACTCATTCCCTGCAGACTAAACATCTCAGTTAGCTCGTCCCAATGAATATGAGTAGTAAGATCCATTTCACCTGGATACGCTAGTGGGTTTCGTATTAGCTTATGCTGATAATACCCTCGCAAACTTCCTTCACGGTGTGCTGGATGCATCCATTCTTCTTTTGTGTATCCGTAATCAACTGTAATACATATACCTTTTTGAAACCATTTCGCAATTTCTTTTATATACTCCTCCATCACAATTGGTACTTCAAAACGTTGCCCTTCAGCAATATGAATATTATATTTCAATAAATATCGACCAATTCTTTTATCTAACGGCCTACATACTTCTGAAAGGTTTCCTTCCTCTGTATATGTAATACGTACTTCATACAACATACCATTTCTTTTCTCAATTATTTCAACAGGAAATGCATCAAACAACTCATTCGAAAAAAGAATTCCCTCGAAAGAATCTCCCATTTCACTATAGGAGGTATAGTACGATACATTAGAAAATGAGCCAAGTTGCTCCTGCTGTAATTTCCTATGAAAAGGGCTCACTTCAATCATTGAATAGTTTAAATCAATAAAGGTTTTTGGAGATAATTGCTTCCATTCTTGTAAAACATCATAGGCAAACTTTCCAGTTCCCCCACCAACCTCACAAATATTCGAAGCAACTTCACCATTTTCAACAAGACGAATAAAAAGTTTAGCAAAAGTTTTTGCAAAAACAGAGGATACATTGCTACTTGTAAAAAAATCCCCTTTTCTTCCAATCTTTTCACGTTCTTTCATATAATATCCATGACCTTCTGTATACAATACAAGGTTCATATACGTACTATATGAAATTGAATAATCCTTTTCTTTCCCCATCCATTCTCTTAAAATGAGCTCCATTCCCATAATGACTCCTTATTGTAAAAACGGATTATTTTCTTTTTCAAAGCCAATGCTTGTTTCTGGACCATGTCCACATAACACCGCTGTTTCATCTGGTAATACAAATAATTTCTCTTCAATACTTCCAATTAATTCAGCAAAACTTCCACCAGGCAAATCTGTTCTTCCAATGCTCATTTGGAACAATACATCTCCTGAGAATACAGCATTCGCCTCTTTACTATAATAAGAAATACTTCCTGGAGAATGTCCCGGCGTCTCAAAAATTTCAAAATTAAATGATCCAATTGTTAATGTACCTTCTGCATCAATAATATGATCCGCTGGTTTTGCTGTAATACTGCGGTTCATCATAAAAATTTGAGAGCCGTTTACAGTTGCATCTCCTAACCAATCTGCTTCTTCTTTATGTACGTATACAGGAATATAAAAAGCGTCTCTTACCGCATCAACAGCACCGATATGATCAAAGTGAGCATGTGTTAATAAAACCGCCAATGGTTTTAATTGTTCTTCTTGTAAATATGTAACGAGCTTTTCACCTTCATGACCAGGGTCAAAGATAATGCACTCTTTTTGATCGTTCATTAAAATATAAGCATTGGTTTGCAATGGGCCTAACGGCATTTGTATCCATTTCATATGAAATCTCCTCCAGTTATTAAACTTACTTTTAATGATACAACATTTCTTTCTCTGAGGAAAAGAAAGGATGCTATCTCGACAATCATTTTTAAAACATGTACAATATAAAAGAGTAAATATTCCAAAAACTCATAATAAGAAATGGGTAGACAGAGGAGGATATTGTATGGGCCTTGTTATCATTTTTACACTTGTCACTCTGTTAGCTGTATTTGCTACGCTTAGAACACTTCGTGAAAAAAACTTTTTCGCGAGCGGCTTTGCAATTGCAACTGTACTCGTTTTCGGATGGTTTACGATCATGACTGTTCTATATAACGGGTATCCACCAGCAGCTTAATTCGTTTACACTTTATTCTTCATCGAGATTTCACACAAAAAGAGGAAGGGTTCCCCCTTCCTCTTTTCATATTTCACATCTTATATCATCTTCGCTTCGTATTTGTGCTTTTTTACAAGCCAAGCTCCTCCGATAACACCTGCATCATTACCAAGTGTTGCAATAGCTAACTTCGTGCTCTTTACAGCACGTGAGAAAGCGTATTGCTCGAAATAGCGTTGAATTGGTTCTAATAGCGCATCTCCAGCTTTAGACACGCCTCCACCAATAACAATTTTCTCTGGGTTCAACGTACTAGAAAGGTTCGCTACAGCTAATCCTAAATAAGAAGCTACTTTTTCTACTACTTCGCCTGCTAATTCATCACCTTGTCCAAGTGCTTCAAAGACATCTTTTGATGTAATACGTCCTTCTTCAGCTAACATAGAACGCAACATGCTTTCTTTATTAGTCTCTTGTATTTTTTGCATAGCAACACGTACAATACCTGTTGCAGATGCTACTGTTTCTAAGCAACCAGACTTCCCGCAATTACATGGGAAAGCATTTTCTGTAACTACTGTAATATGTCCAATCTCACCAGCAGCACCACTCACGCCGTGTACAATCTCACCATTGGCGATTACACCACCACCAACGCCCGTACCAAGTGTCATGCAGATTAAATCTTTTGCACCTTCACCAGCACCTTTCCACATTTCACCAAGCGCTGCTAAGTTTGCATCATTATCAATAACAACAGGTAATCCTGTTTCTACTTCTAATAAATCTTTTAGCGGATAGTTTTTCCACCCTAAATTAACCGCTTCATAAATCATTCCAGATGCCACATGTACAGGGCCAGGAGCTCCCATACCAATACCAATTAACTTGCTCTTCAATTCGCCTAATTCTTCTAGCTTTTTATCAATTGCTTTCGCAACATCAAGTGTAATATGTTTTCCTTGCTCACCTGTATTCGTAGGGATTTCCCACTTATGTAAAATTTCACCGTATACATTAATAAATGCTAATTTAATCGTTGTACCACCAAGGTCAACACCAACTAACCATTTCTCTTCCATGTTGCTTACCTACCTTTATCTAATTCTTATTTAGCTCTTTTTGAATTTCTTGCTTCAATAAAAATAAAGCTGTTTGATAGTCTTGTGGATCGATTAGCTGTGATTGATTTAATTCACGCAATTCATCTTGCATTAATTGTAAATCTGCAATTCGATCTCCCGTATAAATAATCGTACCAAATTTCTTTAGCAATTGCTGAATATCATAAATAGATACCATTTCATCACCCTCTATGCTCGCTTACTATAAAAAATTATAATAAGAAAACGTTCACATATTTTATTATAATCAAGAAGAAAAAGTCTCGTCAATTTTTATTTGTCTAGACAAGCTCATTTATGAGCATTGTTCCTTTTTCTGTAATAATTTTTTCTATATTTTTATCAAATGGCTCTACCGGAATGTGTTTTACCATTTGAAAACCATACGCTAATGATAGCGTTTTCCCTTTATAATGCACGAGATAACGATCATAATAGCCACCGCCGTACCCAATTCGCTCTCCTCGTTCTGTATAAGCTACGCCCGGCACAATTTGAAGATCAATTCCATCCACATTCACTTCTTCCGTAAGCCCGGGAATCGGTTCGCGTAAATTCATATACACCGTTTCTAATTGATCAAAATTATTAATTTGCCGGAAGGACATCGTTCTTGTTCCTTTATTACACTTAGGAACTACAACTTTCTTTCCTTCTTCCCAAGCTTTTTCAATAATAGGATATGTATTCACTTCATTTTCCATTGAAAGAGTAATTCCAATTGTTTTAGCTTCAATCCACTCTTTTTGCGCATACAGCAAAAATGCAATCTGTTCTGATAAAGTTGTATACTGTTCTTCTGATAAAGAATTCATGTGTTCTATTATTTGTTTACGCAAACGCACTTTCTCTTCTTTCACACATTTCCCCCCTACAGTGACACTTTTCTCTATGATGATAGTGTATCACTTTTAACATAGGAATCGAATAAAAAAAGAAACAGTAGGAAAATATTCCTACTGCTTACTTTGTTTCACGGTGTAACGTAGACTTCTTGTCACGCTTGCAATACTTTTTAAGCTCGATACGCTCAGCGTTGTTACGTTTATTTTTCTTTGAGATATAGTTACGATCTCCGCATTCTGTACATGCTAGAGTAATATTCACACGCATTCTTATTTCCCTCCAGTACTAATAACTTAAATCAGACTATACTATAATACCACTTTTAAAATAAAAATTCTACACCTTTTGATATTGTCTAATTTTTTCTATAAGATTTTTCATGTTTTCCCTTGCTATTACTGGGTTTCTAGCATGTGAATACACTAAAAATTTTGGTTGTTTTGTGTCAGAAACGATATAAGACCACTCTTTTTCAGTATATTTGAACTGTACTCCTTCAAATATACCTTCTCCCTTCCTTTCTATATCATCCAATAATTTCCTCATAATTTCCCCTTTTTCATTCCATGAACATACCACTTCATCATAAAGTAAATAGAGCGGCGGTGATTGCTCTACTATGCTGAGAAACGTTTTTCCTTGCAATGCTATTAGCTCGAATAATTTTCCAATTCGATATAAAATATCTCGCTTCCACCTTACTTGAAACGACTTTCTTTCATCCTGCGTATAAAATAGAAGATAACATTCTCCTAACTTCAAAGACATCGGGTAAATATTTCCTGTCGATTCGAGTAAGAAATCCGGAATATCTACCTCTTCCAAATCTGTACCCTGGTAAATATTACTATGTTTATCGTATAACTCGAAATGATTTCCTTGCTCAGAAAACATAAGAGCCATATTCGCTTTACTTGATTTCATCAAAGCTTTCACATGATCTTTTTGTTCGCTTGCATAAATCCATGTAACTGTACAACCAAGTCTTTGCAGAAAGAGCATAAGTAAATGTTGCAACGTATCATTTCTCTTATTAATAAGAAGATGAAACTTCTGCATCTGTATTTTCTCGATATCAATATGCTCCAATATAACTTCTATATACTCATTCATAGAAACATGAACCAGCTCATTACGCCCCATTTCTTTCTCATGTACGTAATAAAACAATTCGGACATATATACTTGTTCTATCTCTTTTTGCTGCTTATACGTTAACGGCATGCCAGCTTGACTGTATAACTTTATAACAATCTCATTCTCATTCTCCACTTGAATGAAAACACCACCTGCACATTGCAAATGATGAACACTATATTGAAAAAGTGACTCGTTCATTTCTTTACATTCCATCGTATGAATCCCTATACCATGAATAGCATGTAAAAATAAATTTTTATAAGAGGTTGTTTCTATATTTTCTTGACTTCCAATTAATATACTCTCTCCTTTTGTAAAAAGAGATCCATACGCCATCGCAATCTTCACGATAAACTGGGGAGTAATTTCAACATTCCCTCTTCCTACAATGCGGCTTTTTTGTAACCAACCTGCACTCATTTCACTCTCTTGAATACCAGCTGCTCCTACTATCGAATGACTATCAATAGCCTTATAAGGCCATAGTTTTCCTTTTTGCTTAATTACCGTGCTTCTCCCAATATGACAGTGATCCGCTACAACGCTTTTTTGAAACAGTGTAACGTCATCTTCAACTATTGTACGCTCTCCTATTGTCGTTTCTAATAGTTCACAATACTTCCCAATGTGGGCATTTGCAAAAACAATACTTTTTTGAAGATGAGAATAATTTGAAACGATACTATTTTTCCCAATAATAGAATATGGCTCAATTACAGCTCCTGTACCAATCTTTGCTCCTTCTCCAATAAAAGAGGGGCCATGAATTTTCGTCCCTTTGCCAATCGTCACCCCTTCTCCCATCCATACCATCGGTAATACTTCCGTATAAGGAATAGGTACTTGTAACTTTTTCGTTAACAAATCAAATTGTGCTTGTCGATATTGATTAAATGTGCCGATATCTAACCAATAACCTTCTGACAAATATGCGAATAACACATTTTTATTTGCCAATAACGGAAACACATCATGACTAAAATCAAAAAATTGCCTAGGCGGTATGTAAGAAAAGATTTCTGGCTCCATAATATATATGCCTGTATTCACAACATTAGAGACTACCTCATTCCAGCCCGGCTTTTCTATATATCGTGTAACCTCCTGGTCTTTATTCATTACAACCAATCCAAATGAGAGTGGATTTTCTACTTCTTTCACAAACATTGTTACTATTCTTTTCTTTTGTTCATGAAACCTAATTCCTTCTGATAATTGAAAGTCAGTTAATGCATCCCCACTTATCACAACAAATGTTTCATCTAAAAATTGTTCTGCTTGTTTAATACTCCCTGCTGTACCAAGCGGAGGAGAGTCTTCAAAATAATACAAGTTAACTCCCCATTTACTACCATCACCAAAATATTGCTTAATGGTCGTACTCATATATTGAACAGTAATTGCAATTTCACGAATACCATGCTGGCGTAATAACTCAATATTGTATTCTAAAACTGGTTTTTCTAATAACGGTAACATCGGCTTTGGAGTATTACATGTTAATGGTCTAAGGCGTCTTCCTTTTCCTCCAGCTAAAATAACCCCCTTCATATACTTCAGCCTCCACTTATATAATGTTCAGTAGCTCCATATACCATATGTATATTCTCTATCCCACATGAACTAGCAGCATAAACTTGATTAGTTAAACGAATCCTCATTTAAAAGACCCTATAATTAAATGTCCCACCTATAAAAACGTACGGTTCAAACTCAAAGAAAGCGCTTACTATTAATTGATAAATAATACTTATTAACGAACAACATATATACTAATTTTCCCATTACATTATGATACATCTTATCATCATAAACTAAAGGAAACAACGAGCTTTTTTTGTCATGTTTTGACTAAAAAAAGCAGGTGATTTCTCATCACCCGCTTTAATTCCTACTCATTCAATAAATAATGCTTTCCTTTTACTAAATAAAAGACATTTTCAGCAATATTTGTAATATGATCTGCTACACGCTCAATATATCTCGCCACAAATGATAATTGTGTAATTTGCGTAATTGCTTCTGGTTGTTCCGGAACTGAAGATATAAACTCACGAATTGATTTTCCATATATTTCATCAACAGAATCATCCATTTCAGCGATTTGTTTCGCAAAAGTTAAATTTTCTTGTTCATATGCTTCTAACGCTAAATGCAACATCTCATTTGCAATCGCAAACATTTCATCCAGGTTGTGCAAACTAACAGCCACTTCTTTTTCCCCAAGACGAATTGTAGCCTTTGCAATATTAACAGCATGATCTGCAATACGCTCTAAATCTGTCGCTGTTTTAATTGAAATAAAGATCCTTCTTAAGTCACTTGCTACAGGTTGCTGCTTCGTAATAAGCATAAGTGCAAGATCGTTTATTTCCTCTTCTAAATTATCCATGCGGTAATCACCATCAATGACCTCTAACGCTTTCTCTACATCCCTTGTATGCAGACCTTCCATAGCAATCAATAAAGCCGCATTTGCTAATTCTCCAAGCTCGATTACCTTTTGCTGTAACACTTTTAAATCACCTTGAAACTGTTCTCTTACCATTTTTTCTTCCCCCTCAATATTATGTGCCATTATATATAAAGTGAAACTTTAATCAACCCTCATCAATCGGGCTTTTACAGGCGGCCCGCCATCTAACTTCTTTGCTTTTGTGGAATTTTGAAATCCGGTCTTACTGCCCGCAAATAGCGGGATAAATCTCCTACATAGCCTCTTACACTTGTAATAAAACTTAAAATAAAGGAAGTATTACTTCCCTATTAAAGTGAGATAAAAATAAGAAATGCCCTCTGTTAAGAGGGCATTTTCTCTTAGCTTTGCGACGATATCAGCCAAAGCGACCTGTAATATAATCTTCTGTACGCTTATCTGAAGGAGTCGTAAATAATTTGTTTGTATCTGTATACTCCACAACTTCCCCGCTTAAGAAGAAAGCAGTTTTGTCTGAAATACGCGCTGCTTGTTGCATATTATGCGTTACGATAACAATACTAAAGTCTTTCTTTAACTCTTGAATTAATTCTTCTACTTTTAATGTTGAAATTGGATCTAATGCCGATGTTGGCTCATCCATTAAAATAACGTCTGGCTCAATAGCTAAGCAGCGTGCGATGCATAGACGCTGTTGCTGTCCACCAGATAAACCGTATGCATTATCGTGCAAACGATCTTTTAATTCATCCCAAATCGCTGCTCCACGTAAACTTTTTTCAACAATTTCATCTAATGTCTTTTTGTCACGAATACCATGGATTTTTGGACCGTATGCTACATTCTCATAAATAGATTTTGGAAATGGATTTGGCTTTTGGAACACCATTCCTACATGTGTTCTTAATTCTTCAACTGGATATGATTTATCAAATATATTGCGTTCTCTATATTCAATTACACCTGTAGTTCGAACGATCGGTACTAACTCTACCATGCGATTTAACGTTTTTAAGTACGTTGATTTACCACAGCCACTTGGACCGATAATGGCTGTAACTTCATTCTCATGAATACTTAAATTAATATCTTTTAAAGCATGGTCTTCCCCGTACCATAAATTTAAGTTTTTCGTATCAAATACTACTTTCTTTGGCGCAGTCTCGATTTTCTCTTCGTTTTTCACCTGTACATTTACTACTGTTGCTACCATTTGAATTCCCCTTTCATCCACTTCCAACTTATTTTCGATTTCGTAACCATAAAACAAATATATTGATAAATAGCAACAAACCTAACAAAACAATCATCCCAGCTGCTGCTACATACTGAAATTCTTCTTGTGGCCTACTCATCCAATTAAAAATTTGAATTGGTAAAACTGTAAATCTATCAAACATACTAAATGGAACATAATTCGCAAACGCAAGTGCCCCGATCACTAATAGTGGTGCTGCTTCTCCAATTGCTCTTGATATCGCTAACGTACAGCCCGTTATAATCCCCGGGAAAGCATATGGCAATACAATTTGATACATCGTTTGCCACTTCGTAGCACCTAATCCGTAAGAACCCTCTAATAATACACTTGGTACTGATCGGATTGCTTCTTGACTCGCCACAACAACTGTTGGTAAGACGAGTAAACTCATCGTCAGTGCTGCTGCAACTATACTCTCTCCTAAATGAAGAGCATATACAAAAATAGTTAAACCAAGCAATCCAAATACAACGGATGGTACTCCTGCTAACGTTTGATTATTAATCTCTACTATTTTTTTAAATAGAGATTCCTTCGCATATTGCTCTAAATAAAGAGCTGTTCCAACTCCAAATATAAAAGAAACAGGTATAACAATACTCATAAATAATATTGTCCCTGACAAAGCTGCAGCAATACCAGCTTCTTTCGGATTACGTGAAGCGAAATTTGTAAAGAAATCTATTGAAAGATAACTTATGCCTTTTTCAACAATTTGAAACAGTAACACAGACAAAATTACGATTGAAAATAAAATTGCTATATAAAATAACAATTTGTAAATTCGATCTTTTAAAAAGCGTGATGCCATGTTTTTTTGTATTTTATTATGATTCAACATTCGCATATTATGTCATCCTCCTAAAACGGCGCATAATAGACTGCGAAATGATGTTCATAATAAAAGTAAACATAAATAAAGTTGCACCTACAGCATACATGCTGTAATACGTAACCGTTCCATGCGGAGCATCACCTAAACTTACTTGCACAATATAGGCTGTTAACGTTTGAATAGAATGTGTCGGATCAAGCGATACATTTGGTGTGGATCCTGCTGCAATTACAACGATCATCGTTTCACCAATTGCACGAGAAGCCGCTAATATAATTGCTGCCATAATCCCTGTAAAAGCGGACGGAAACACCACTTGTTTTACCATTTCAAACCGCGTCGCTCCGAGTGCTAATGAAGCTTCTTTCGTCCCTTTCGCCACAGATCTCATCGCGTCTTCAGATAGAGATGCAACTGTAGGCATCATCATAAATCCGATAACGATTCCTGGACTAATCGCATTAAAAAACTGTAAATCTGGTATAATCCTTTGTAAAAGCGGTGTAACAATTGTTAATGCAAAAAAACCGTATACAATTGTCGGGATACCTGCTAATAGCTCTAACATCGGCTTTAATATTTTCCGTGCACTATTTGAAGCATATTCGCTTAAAAATACAGCACACGCTAAACCGATAGGAATTGCCACAAACATAGCAAGCGCTGTTACAAGGAACGTTCCACATATAAGTGGTACTATACCAAATTTAGGATCTTCAAAAAATGGTAACCATTCTTTCTCCGTCAAAAAGGAGTATAGTGATATTTTTTGAAAAAACATGATTGTTTCATTAGAGAGCGTAAAAACAATTCCAAGTGTCGTCACAATAGAAACGCTAGCAATTATTTTTAGTAATAAAGGTACTATTCGATTGATTCGCTGCGTTTTTTTTCTTTGCTTTTTATTTCTTTCAATCAAATGTTGTACAGAAAATGTAATTTGATTTTTGTCATTATGAGCCAAAGATGAAAACCCCTTTCCACCCTGACATTACCTTTTTATTTCTGTTAACATACGCAGCTGTTCATTGTATTTTTCTTTTCGCAATTTTACATAACCGACCTCTTCAGCGAGGTTACCAACATGCTGAATCATAAACTCAACATAGTTTGCTACATTCATTTTATTTCGGATAGATGCATTATTCACATAAGTAAGTAGCGGCCTAGATAACGGCTTATATTTACCTGATTGAATGGTCTCTTTCGTCGGAAATACACCATTTACTTTTATTGCTTTCACCTTATCTCGATTAGCCATATAATAAGCATATCCTACAAAAGCAATGGCATGTTTATCATTCATTACCCCTTGCATAATAACTTGATCGTCTTCAGACAAAGAGACTTTTTTTACAATGCGATGATTTTGTAAGATGACATTTTGAAAATAATCATACGTACCAGAGTCTACGCCTGGTGCATAAAAGTTCACTTGTTCACGTGGCCATGTTGAATGAATTTGTGACCATCGCTTCTCACTTCCATCTTCACTCCACAGTAGACGTAACTCGTCTACTGACATATCGTCTACCCATGTATTGTGCCAATTCACAACAATTGTAAGACCATCGTTAGCCACCTCAAAAGGTGTGAATTGAATAGAATTTTTCTTCATTTCATTTTTCTCGACTTGTTTCATTACTCTCGAAGCATTATTTATATCTACTTCTCCTTTACCGAAACGATTAAATCCTCCCCCAGTTCCAGAAATACTGATGGAAATTTTCACGTCTGGATGCACCTTTGTATATTCCTCCGCTACTGCTTCTATAATAGGAAAAACCGTTGAGGATCCATCAACTCTCACTTCTCCCGTATTATTTAAAGCAAATGCAGTAGACATTTCAAAACAGAGGAACCATATTGATAGTACGAAAATTTTAATCGGTGTACGCATCCATTTCACGTGTTCTTCCTCCTAGAAGTAACCGGAAATAACAGGATTACAGATATAAGAATACTGCTAAACTATTAATTCGGTTTTAATTGTTTGTAAAAGTTTTGTAAAGTTCCACAAAGATCAACATACGATACAATTTTAATCAGTAGTAGCTATTCATTTTCTCTGATGATTTCCCTATAAAACAGTTATCCCCTATCTCATCATATACAAGTATCATTTATACGGCCGCGTGTTTTTCAGTGTTGTATACTTGTCCACATTTATTACACGATATGCATAAACCATAAAAAAAAGCACACTATCTTTTCAGATAGTGTGCTTTTTTACAATTTTTTTATTCATCATCTTGATCTTTATTTTTATTGTCTTTGTCATCTTTTGGAGTTTCACCATTTACTTCTTTGTTTTTCAAATCAAAGTAAGCGTCCATAATTTCACGACCAATATATCCATTAATACCAGTCTTATCATCATGTACCCACGGAACGACAACAGAGAATGCTACTTCTGGATCTTCAAGTGGCGCATAACCTACTAATGTTAGGTTATATGTTTCCACACGTTCACCGTTTGCCTTTCTACCAATCTCTTTATCTCCGCCATACACAGTTTGCGCGGTACCTGTCTTCCCTGCCGCTTTATATTTTGCACCTGTAAAGTATTTTGTAGCTGTACCACCTGAATCATTATACACTTGTCTAAATCCTTCTTGAACACGTTTAATTTGCGACTCTGGCATATCAACACGATTTAATACTTTCGGTTCCATAGATTGAACAACTTTCCCAACTTCATCTGGTTTCACTGCTGGTTGACGAATTTCTTTTACAACTTGTGGTTGCATACGATATCCGCCATTGGCAATCGTCGAAATATATTGCGCTAATTGAAGCGGTGTATACGTATCATACTGTCCAATTGATAAATCTAGTAAGAAACCTGGTTGACTACTTCTACCCATCTGACCAGCAGATTCATTGGGTAAATCAATTCCTGTTTTTACACCCAGTCCAAACTGTCCGAAATAATAACGCATCGTATCAAATGCTTTTTGAGGTATATCTAACGTACCACCTCTCACATATGGAACACCAGCGATATTCATCGCTGTTTTAAACATATAAACGTTAGAAGACATTTTTAAAGCTGTAAGGTCATTAATATATCCCATCGTTTTCCAAGACGACTTCGTAGGTGTACCTTTTAATTTAATTGGTTCATCCAATTGTACTGCCCCTGGTTGAATCGCACCAGTTTGATATCCAGTAAGTACTGTTGCACCTTTTACAGTTGACCCCATCGGATAAGAACTTGTCATGGTACCTAATGCAAAGTCATTTACTTTCGTTTGACCATCTTCATTAACTAATTGTTTCCCAGCCATGGATAAAACTTCACCATTTTTCGGATTCATCATTACAACGAATGCGCGATCTAAAAGAGGTTCGCTTCCTTTAAATCTCATTAAATTATTCGCAAGAATATCTTCTACACGCTTTTGTAATTCCATATCAATTGTTAAGTTCAAGTCATTACCACTTTGCCCTTTTGATACATTAATCGTTTCTAAAATATTACCGTTTTTATCTGTAACATTTCTAACTTCTGCTTTCGTACCGTGCAGGCTATCTTCATACTGTTGTTCAAGATAACTTTTGCCTACTCGATCATTCCGATTATAATCACGGACAAGATAGTAATCTAGTCTTTCTCTCGGTAAGCCTTCATCAGATGTCGACACCCCACCAAGTACACTTCGGAATAAATCATCGTACGTATATTTTCGATCCCAATCAACATTCGTATCTACACCTGGTAATGCTGCTAGGTTTTCACTAATAATCGAATATTCCTTTTCTGTAGCATCCTTTTTAATAACTTGAGGTGTCATTGCATATCCGCCGTCCATCTTACTTTTAATCGCTAATATTTCTAGATCTTTTGCGGATAATTGATTAATCTCTTCTTCTGTTACACGACTTCGCTGACGCTCGTCTAATTCTTTATCATCAATTTTTTTATCTTTAAACTCTTGACGATCTTTATTCGTAATTTTTTCTTTAGCTTCCTCTTTATGCATAGCAAGCCAATAATCTTTTTTATCGCGATCTGTTAATTTATCTGTCGGTACTTCAATCAAATCTGCTAGCTTTTTCGCTGTTTCTAAGCGATCCTCTGCCGTTGATCCTTTCATTTTTGTAAATGTAATAGTACGAATGGCTGCATTATCTACTACAGGTCGCCCATAACGGTCAAATATTTTCCCACGCGGTACAGGATTACTTATCGTTGAGTTTTCTTTCTTCTCCACTTCATTCTTATATTCTTCACCGCGAACAATTTGTACATATCCGAGCCTTACAATAACCGCGGAGAACATTAAAAACACGCAGAAAAACAGCACGTTTAACCGAAAAGGAACGTGGGTCTTTTTCTTATTTTGCTTCTGCTTCTTGCTCATACAAACCCCCTCTACCAACAGCTATGTAATGTGAAAGGGACACCTTCATACAGGTGTCCTCACTGCTGTTTTACATCTTTTTCTATTCTAGCATAAAACAAACGAGAAGTTAACCTTCTGGTTCAGTTTGATTCTGCGTAGTTCCTTGCGTTACAACACTTGTTTTATCTGCATTTTCCCCATCATATTTGACATTTTTAACTGCAAAATAAATAAGAAAATGTCCAGCACCTAAAATACATAATAAGTAAGGTAAACTTTTTTCAGGTGGAAAGAATAGTACAGCACATAAAAAACTTAAAATGGAACAGATTCTTCCGGCATTTAACCATAACTCCCGGACAACGACATATTCCACACGCCATTCTCTCGCATTTTTAGCTCTACCAATTACGTCATATGTCATTGACCCGTATGGAACAAGTAAAATAGGATATGCAACCGCAATACATGCCGCATAAATAAGTAATTTCGTGTATGTAACATTGAAAATAACTAAAAAGACGACAGCATATAAAATAATGCCCCCAAGTAAAATTGCTTTTTTTCGCCACTCTTTCTTTAACATGCGAGCGACCAAGTAATAACATACAAAGGATACAGCAGAGTTCACTAAACTATATTTCCCTAATGCGAACTCACTATTAGTTGCTAAATACACATATACTGAAATGACAAAAATAAACGTTCCTTCTCTCAATCCTTGGACAAAATGAGCTCGTGTAATCTTTCCCCAATTTTTATCAACTCTTCGTTCTTTCAATACTTGCACAATTTCATAACGCCCTTCACATTCTCTTTTAGATAAAAAGAAACTTAAGACGACAGCAATTGCAAATAAAACTAATGAAAGAAAGAATATAACAGTATAACCACTCCATTTCTCCATGCGTGAAATTGTGTATCCTGCTGCTATTGGTCCAATCATCCCAGAGAAAGATGTAAGAAGTCCAAGAAATCCATTAAAGAAATCTCTTGTTTCTGGTTCTGTAATTTCAAATGTCAATAAGTTAAAAGCCAACCAGTAAAAACCGTATCCTACTCCTAAAAGAGCCCCCATTAATAAAATATACTGAGAAGCACTTTTTCCAGCCACTAAAACAACGATAAAAAAAATTGCGAGCGTTCCTACTCCTATTCGTAATAAAATCGAGCGATCGATACGTTTCGCTAATTTCCCCCCTACAAGAAATGTGAGAGGCTGTAATACAACGCTGGCCAAATTATACAAGCCAAGATTCACATAATTTTGTGTTTGCTTCCATAAATAAATATTTACAAACGTATTCGATAAAGAAATTGCGAGCGTGTATAAACCTCCTATAAGGAGCAATAACACTAAATCCCGATTCACTTCAACGTCACCAATTATATGTTTCCACTTCATACACAACTCTCCTTTACTTCATGTTCTAGTCTTCCAAAGACAAGCCCAATTATGTAAAAGGAAAGCATAGAAAAAAGCTAGGGGCTCTCCCCTAGCTTTTTTCTATATTTATTACGATTATTTTGCTTCTTGGTAACGTTTTTCAGCAGCGTTCCAATCTACAACGTTCCAAAATGCGCCGATGTAGTCTGGACGACGGTTTTGGTAGTTTAAGTAGTAAGCGTGCTCCCAAACATCTAAACCGATAACTGGAGTTTTACCTTCAGTTAAAGGAGAATCTTGGTTTGGAGTGCTTGTTACTTCTAACTCACCATTGTTTACTACTAACCAAGCCCAACCAGAACCGAAGCGAGTTGCGCCAGCTTTTGCGAATTCTTCTTTGAATGCATCGAAGCTACCGAATTTCGCTTCAATTGCAGTTGCAAGTTCACCTACAGGTTGTCCTCCGCCGTTTGGAGATAAGATTGTCCAGAAGAATGTATGGTTAGCGTGTCCGCCACCATTGTTACGTACTGCTGTACGGATCGCTTCTGGTACTTCGTTTAAGTTTGCAACTAATTCTTCTACGCTTTTGTCAGCTAATTCTGCATGACCTTCTAAAGCAGCGTTTAAGTTTGTAATATACGTATTGTGATGTTTTGTATGATGGATGTTCATTGTTTCTTTGTCAAAGTGAGGCTCTAAAGCATCATACGCATAAGGTAAATTTGGTAATTCGTGTTTTGCCATTGTTATATTCCTCCCAGTTTATGTATTGCCACTTAGTGACATACAACTTCATTCTACCCTAATTGCCATAGGGTGCAAACAAATAAATCACATTGTCTTGCTATCATTAAAGTAGCAAAATTCCCACTTCTTTTCAATTAAAATGCTCATATATTCCGTAAAAAAAGCTTCCTTCTACAAGGAAGCTTCCTGCTAACATAATAAACATGCGAAATGGATATGGACCCTGTAGGACTCGAACCTACGACCGGACGGTTATGAGCCGTCTGCTCTAACCAGCTGAGCTAAGGGTCCATAATTATGTATGTAACAACATATCAAATAAAGGAATTCCTATCGGATATGCCCTTTAAGAAAGGTAAGATAAATTTACCATATAGAAAAGAAAAGTGTCAATTGTATTTTTCTTATTTAAAAGAAGAAAGTTAATAAAAAGAAATTTAGTTATCTCCACTATATGTAAATATAATATATCTTGAGATTCTCTAGATTCCTACGTTACAATGATTTTATACATACATAAAGGAAGTGAATCTATGTCCATATTTACCCAATTCGTAAAAAGCATATACTCGCCTAAAGATATGGCGCTATTCCGTTTTCAAAAAATCGGTAAAACCATTTTGTATATTATGCTACTTTGCTTAATTACTACTATTCCAAGAACTTTTTTGTACGGTAGTTTTATCCAAGATGGTGTAGGCATGGTAAATCAAGTCATCGATAAAGATTTACCTGACTTTAAGATTGAAAATGGCGAACTAAAAGCCGATATTGATCAACCCATTGAAAAAGAAGAAGGAAATGCACTTTTCGTATTTGATCCAAATTCAACAGACCTAGAAAAATATCAAAATAAAACAGGTTTATTTGTTTTAAAAGATAAAGTAGTCTCTATGGGAAATGGTCAAACACAAACGTATTCTTATAACGATTTGTTAGGTGCATCTCTTGAGAAAAAAGATCTACAAGAATTTATTTCTTTATTCGATAATATTTATCCAATTTTATTATTCGTTATCGGATTCTTAGTGTACCTATTCCAATTATTCATCACTTTTGTAGGCGTGACCTTACTTGCGTTCATCGGTTCTGCTATGAGCGGTCAACGTAAACTATCCTATAAACAAGTTTGGACACTAACTGCATACAGCTACACAATCCCAACCATTTTCTTCATGATTATGGATTTATTCAAAATCGTCGTACCTGGGGCAACATTCATTTATATCGCTGTTGTTTTAATCGTTCTATACTTAACGATTAAAGAGGTACCCCAACCGAAAGAAAAATAAAAAAATGCCTAAATAGGCATTTTTTTTTTGGACAAGCATATATTCCTAGCAAAGGAGTGAAGAATATGAAGAGGTTAGGTATATTCCTATTCGTGCTTGTTCTCTGTTATGTATTTTATTACGATATAAAAATCGGTACTTTACCGATGTTAAGTTCATATAAAAAAACAACCTCTGCCCAAACGATTAAAAAAGAGAACGCAGACAGCCAACAAAATAAAGAGAATAAAACAGAAAAAGAAACGGATACATCTTATAAAACAATTGAAGTAAAAACTGGTGAGACAGTTCTTTCTATTACAGAACAAATTAACAAGAAAAAAATTCCTTCCATAGAAAAAGTCATTGACGACTTTAAACTATTAAACAAAAGTACATCTGCTACAAAAATCCAAATTGGAAAGTCTTATAAATTCCCGTTATATCAATAAGCTATCACTTAATCCTTGTCAATTACATAAAGGCGCTGATACAATAGTAAAAGTGAAACCGAGCACTTCGGTTTCTATAGCCCTATATCACGTATACTATCATTGATATGAGGGACTAAATAAGAAACTTCTTTTATAAGGAGAGCGATCTATTCGTGAATGAAATGACTCATCGTACAAAAACACGTCCAGTTAAAGTCGGTAATTTAACAATCGGCGGTAATAATGAATTAATTATACAAAGTATGACAACAACAAAAACACATGATGTTGAAGCAACAGTTGCTGAAATCAAGCGTTTAGAAGAAGCCGGCTGTCAAGTCGTCCGCGTTGCCGTTCCAGATGAACGCGCAGCAGATGCTATTGCTGATATAAAAAAACAAATCAACATTCCACTTGTTGCTGATATTCATTTTGATTATCGCCTTGCTTTAAAAGCAATTGAAGGTGGCATTGATAAAGTACGTATCAATCCAGGTAATATTGGTCGTCGCCATAAAGTAGAAGCTGTTGTAAATGCAGCAAAAGAGCGCGGTATTCCAATCCGTATTGGTGTAAACGCCGGTTCATTAGAGCGTCACATTTTAGAAAAGTACGGGTACCCAACTGCAGATGGTATGGTTGAGAGCGCGCTACATCATATTAAAATTTTAGAGGACTTAGATTTCCACGATATTATCGTATCTATGAAAGCCTCTGATGTTAACTTAGCAATCGAAGCATACGAGAAAGCTGCTCGCGCTTTTGATTACCCATTACATTTAGGTATTACAGAATCTGGAACATTGTTTGCTGGAACTGTAAAAAGTGCCGCTGGTCTTGGAGCAATCTTAAGTAAAGGCATCGGAAATACACTACGTATTTCATTAAGTGCTGATCCAGTTGAAGAAGTAAAAGTTGCTCGTGAATTATTAAAATCATTCGGTCTTGCGTCTAACGCAGCGACACTTATCTCTTGTCCAACTTGTGGTCGTATTGAAATCGATTTAATTAGCATCGCTAACGAAGTGGAAGAATACATCTCTACACTTCAAGTACCAATTAAAGTTGCAGTACTTGGTTGCGCTGTAAATGGCCCTGGTGAAGCTCGTGAAGCTGATATCGGTATTGCTGGTGCACGTGGAGAGGGATTATTATTCCGTAAAGGGCAAGTCGTTCGTAAAGTACCAGAAGAAACAATGGTAGAAGAACTGAAAAAAGAAATCGACGTAATTGCTGCTGAAATGGCTGCTGAACGAGAAAAAGAAAAAGAGACACAAGAACAATAAAAAGAAGGTTGCCACAATATTTGTGAGCAACCTTCTTTTCTACGTAAAAAAGCTCGTCAGTTATATAACCGACGAGCTTTTACTTTGCACATTTTGGACAACGACCATATATTTCAAACTTATGACCCGTTACTTCATAACCAGTAAAATCTTTATTCATAAAATCCATTGGGCAGGAAGTAATCTCTTTCGTCCCCCCACAATCCAAACAAATAAAATGATGATGATGTTCCATAATAGAACAAGTAAAACGAAAATGTTTTTCACCATTTAATTCCGTTTGTTCTAAAACACCAATCTCAGCAAAAACTGTTAAGTTACGATAAATCGTATCAAAACTAAGCCCTGGATAGTCGTCTTTCATATGCTCTAAAACGTCTTTCGCAGTTAAATAACGATTATGTGCTGCAAATAATCTGAGCATCTCTTCTCTTTTTCCAGTATGTTTGTATCCTTTTTCTTTCATTAGGCGTAAAGCTTCCGTTAGATTCATACCTATCCCTACTTTATGCAGTTTTTTTCTTCTTCCATAAAATCGCACCGATTAAAATAAGAACTGCTATCATAACAATTGTACCACCTGGCGCTAAATCAAGTTGATACGAAGCAAACATTCCACCAATAACTGCAATTTCACCAAATAAAATGGAAAAGAAAATTGTTTGTTTAAATCCTTTAGCAATACGAATACTCGCTGCAACTGGCAACGTCATTAATGATGATACGAGAAGAACCCCTACTACACGCATTGATACTGCAATGACAAGAGCAACTAATATAATGAAAATAAAGTGAATCCATTTCGCTCTTAAACCAGTTGATACTGCGTATTCCTCATCAAATGATAGTAGAAACAGCTCTTTATATAATAAAATAATTGTCGCAACAACAACAATTGCTACAATCCCAATAATAATTAAATCCGTACTTGTTACAGCACTAACACTACCAAATAAATAACTAAATAAGTCTGTGTTAAATCCATTTGCAAGTGAAATGAAAATAACTCCAACTCCCATCCCTGCCGAAAGGATAATCGGAATTGCTAATTCTTGATAGTGCTTATATACAGTTCTTAACTTTTCGATTAGTAGCGCTCCACCAATTGAAAAAATCATCCCCATATATAAGGGGTTTAAAAATCCACCTGTAAAAATGGTTTTTTCAAGTAATAAACTTGCTGCAATACCTGATAACGTCACGTGACTTAATGCATCCGCAATAAGAGATAAACGACGAATAACAACAAACACACCAATTAGCGGTGCAACAAGTCCAATTAAAATACCTGCGTATAAAGAATTACGTAAAAAGTCATATTGTAAAAAATCTTGTATCATTATATCCTCCCGTGATGCTCATGTTCGTGTTCTAAACGATGAACATGATGTCCATATAAGACGGACATTTCTGCATCTTCTAACTCTCGGAACTTCTCTACATTTCCATGGAAATGTAGATGTTGGTTTAGGCATGCAACATGTGTTACTTTTTCGGTAACAGCTCCCATATCATGAGTAACAAGAATTAATGTGATTCCCAACCTTTTGTTTAAATCCTCTAATATTTCGTAAAAACTTTCCACATTTTTTACATCAATTCCAACAGTAGGCTCGTCTAAAATAAGCAATTCAGGATCACTAACGAGCGCACGAGCAATAAATACACGCTGTTGCTGTCCACCAGAAAGCTCTCCAATGTTACGACCTTGAAACTCACTCATCCCTACATCAGCAATTGCTTTTTCTACCTTTTTCTTATCTTCTTTTGTGAAAAAGCGAAAAAGCCCTTTTTTCGAAACAAGTCCCATTGACACAACTTCAGAAACAGTTGCTGGAAAACCAGAATTGAAACTATTTGCCTTTTGGGATACATAACCAACTTTGTTCCATTCCTTAAACTTCTTACTATCAACGCCAAACACGCGAATGCTTCCTTCTTTTGGCTTTAAAACGCCTAATAAACACTTAAGTAAAGTTGATTTACCTGAACCATTCGGTCCCACTAAACCTAAAAAAGCTCCCTTCGGAACTTGCAAATTAATATTTTCTAACACATTCCGATCTTCGTATCGGAATGTTAAACCTTCAATCTCTAATATATTATTCATAGCATCTCACCTATTTTAATTCAGAATGATTCCGATTTATTTCTATTTGAATTATAGTACAGCTTATTATAGTTGTAAACCAATCTGCCTAAAATATATCTATTTTTTCAAGAAACCTTACTATTATAACAAAAAGCAGAGAAAAATTCTCTGCTTTCGAAAAATATTCCTATAAATTTTTAGTGAATAGCCGATTTAAACTTACCACCATTTGTCTCTTGCGTGTTCATAATCGTCACAAACGCATTTTCATCAATTTCATGCACAATTGATTTTAACTTCGTCACTTCTAGACGCGTTACAACTGCATAAATAACTTCTTTTTCTTTATCCGTGTAACCACCTTTTGCTACCAGCTTTGTAGTTCCACGGCCAAGACGATGCAAAATCGCGTTTGATACTTCCTCGTATTGATCAGATACAATTAAAACCGCCTTCGTTTCATCTAGCCCTTGAATTACTGTATCGATCGTTTTAAATGCAATATAGTAGGTCATAACAGAATACATCGCTTGTTCCACACCAAACACAAATGCTGCCCATGCAAAAATAAATAAGTTCACAAACATTACGAATTCACCAACAGAGAACGGTAATTTCTTCGTTAATAAAATCCCCATAATTTCAGTTCCATCTAACGACCCACCATGACGAATTACAAGTCCTACACCAAGACCTAAAATAAGCCCACCAAACACTGTCGCTAAAATAGGTTCTGTTGTAAATGGTGGCACCGCATGTAACGTTGACTCAATGAAAGCTAACGCTACAATACCAAATGTCGAAGATAACATAAATGTTTTTCCAATTTGCTTATAACCCGAATACATAAATGGGATATTGAGAACAACGACTAAAGTAGAAAAACTTAACCACCAAATGTTAGGAGTAAGATAATCTAATATAAGAGAAATACCAATAATTCCACCATCAATAATTTTATTTGGCATTAAAAATAGTTCAATCGCTACCGCCGCGCATGCTGCTCCAAAAATAATCATAACTAAACGATAAATGAGATGAATAACACTTTCTTTTCGATGTTGCTTTTGCTCCATAGGTCCTCCCTTTACTCTTTTTCTGTAGTTTTGTCCTTATATTATAACATACGCTTCTTTTCCTCATGAAAAAAGAAACTCCATACGAATATGTACAAGCTATATGCTCATATATTTCGATAGAAGAACGCGTGAAGGAGGATAACAAGATGAACCTCATAAAACAAATTGTTAATAAAAAATTAAATCATATTTCTACAAAAGAGTTATTAAAATATAGCAAAGAATATGAAGTTTCTATTACGACTGCACAAGCTGACCAAATCGTTTTACTTATGAAAGGTAAAAATATTAATATTTACGATAACAACGAGCGACTAGAGCTCTTAAAACAGATCGCAAGAGTAACTTCCCCTGCCACTGCCCAACAAGTAAATACATTATTTCAGCAACTACTAAAATAAGGAGGGGATTTCCCCTCCTTATTGTGCTTTAATTTTTTCAAGAATCCCTTCATCAAAATTACCGTTTTTCAGCATTTCGATTTCCAATTTGTATGGTGGTTTCTTATCTTTTTTATCTTCCCCTACATACGGTGTTTCAAGAATTTTTGGTACATGCATTAACTGTGGATGATGTACAATGTGATGCAATGCTTTATACCCAATGTGACCAAATCCAATATTTTCATGACGGTCTTTTCCTGCTCCGCGTACATTTTTACTATCGTTAATATGAAGTACTTGTAAACGATCTATACCAACGATCTTATCAAATTCGTTTAACACGCCGTCAAAGTCATTTACAATATCATATCCTGCATCGTGCGTATGGCACGTATCAAAGCATACAGATAGCTTTTCATTATATTTTACACCATCAATAATCTTTGCAATTTCTTCAAAGCTACGACCGCATTCTGTTCCTTTTCCTGCCATCGTCTCTAATGCAATGTTAACCGTCTGTTCTGGCGTTAATACTTCATTAAGCCCTTTAATAATTTGTTGAATACCAGCATCTGCTCCAGCACCAACGTGCGCTCCTGGGTGAAGAACAATTTGTTTCGCTACACCTAATGCCGATGTTCTTTCAATTTCCATACGAAGGAAGTCTACACCTAATTGGAATGTTTCTGGCTTTGTCGTATTCCCAACATTAATAATATACGGTGCATGGACGATAATCTCCTCAATTCCATTCAGCTCCATATGTTTTCTTCCTGCTTCTATGTTCAATTCTTCAATTGGTTTTCTTCGTGTATTTTGCGGTGCACCTGTATAAATCATAAACGTCGTTGCACCATATGAAACAGCCTCTTCACTTGCTGCTAATAACATTTTCTTACCACTCATGGAAACATGAGATCCAATCTTTAACATACAATCACCTCTTCAATATACAATAGATATAATGATAGCATAATTTGTAGAAATATGTAGTGAATTGTTTGTTCACAAAAGACGCACTACACAAATTTATTTGACTATTTAAACAGACTATACTCTTCATTTAAATTAGCGGGATTAAAAAAAGATAAGGGAAACCCCTTATCTTTTTTTATTGCTATATTTTCTCTTCACTTTGTCACGTTCTGTTGCAAGTTTACGTTTATAGTTTGGTTTTACTTTTTTCGGTTTTTTAATAACTTTCGTTGCCATAACATCAAGTTCGTCATTTGGTTTTTTACGGCTCTTACGACGACGACGCTCACCTAAATCCGCCCACTCATCTCCACGTAAATCTACATGTTTAAACTCGATATGACGTTGTTTTTCTAAGCTATCTAACGCTTCTTCGTTTGCTGGATCATAAATCGTCACTGCAATACCAGAATGCCCCGCACGTGCTGTTCTTCCAACGCGATGAACGAAGAAATCTAAATCTGATGGTAGCTCATAGTTAATAACATGGCTAATCCCTTCAATATCAATACCACGTGCTGCTAAATCAGTCGCAACAATATATTGGAATTCAAGGTCACGAATTTGTTTCATCATTTTTTTACGATCACGTGGTGATAAATCCCCGTGAATTCGTCCAACTTTTAAGCCGCGTTCCATTAATCCATCAGCAACTTGATCCGCCATCTTTTTCGTATTCGTGAAAACAACTGCTAAATAAGGTTTAAATTGAAGTAGCATTTTATTCACTAAATCAATTTTATTACGATGTTTAGAAGGCACTAAATAGTGTTCAATGTTTCCAGCTGCAACTTGTTTTGGATTGATATGAATATGCTCTGGATTCTCCATATATTTCTTCAGAAACGGTTTTAGTTTTTGAGGAATTGTTGCAGAGAAAACTAGCATTTGCAAGTTTTTAGGCATACGTGCTGCAATTTTATCTACATCATGAATAAATCCCATATCAAGCATTAAGTCTGCTTCATCGACAATAATCGTATTTGCTTTATGAACAAATAATGCTTGTTCTTCAACTAAGTCTTTAATACGCCCTGGTGTCCCAACTACGATATGAGGTTGTTTTTTCAATTTTTCAATTGAACGTTGTTTATCAGTTCCACCAATTAAACAACGCGCTGTAATCATTTGATCTTCCGCACAGAATTTTGTTAATTTCACAATCTCTTCGTAAATTTGTTGTGCTAACTCACGAGTAGGTGCTGTAATAACAAGTTGTACTTCTTCACGGCTTGCATTAATTCTGTTTAATGTAGGAAGTAAGTATGCATGTGTTTTCCCAGAACCTGTTTGGGATTGCCCAATTACACTTACACCTTTTTTCACGACCGGGAAAATTTTCTGCTGAATTCCTGTCGGCTCTGTAAAGCGTAGTTCACGAACTGCATCTATTAAAAATGGTTTAAAATCATACTGTGTAAAAGTTTTTTGTGTCATAAGTTACACCTTCTTTCTAAAATTTCTACTGCGCGCACAAATCAGTCAAGTCTACATTATATCGAAATCTACAAGTAAAATCCATCTTTAGTTTAGGTTTTCACTTCAAAAACTAACCTTCTTCCCTTTTATTGCATATTGTATGTGTATATACCTAACTGAAGAAAGGAGGATTTCTCACATGTTTCCGAAATCCCCTACAAGGCAAATGTATCCGAATCAAGGACAACAACCTTATACACCATATCCCATTCCACAACTACCACCAATGGCGCAAAAAAAGAAAGGTTTTCTTGCTAAGCTTTTTAAAAAACACGATCCAACCGAGCCTTTTATGCAAATGGTTCCGCCTTACCGACAAATGGAAGGCCCACCGATGATGCATCAGCAACCACCGCCGCAGCAATATCAACAGCAATATCAGCAGCAATACCAGCAACAATATCCTCAGCAACATCCACAATATCAACCATACATGCAGCAACATCCTGAGCAAATGATACCGCCTCAAATGTATGAATCAAATGAAACGCGCGGCGGGGCAGCAACTACAGCTGCAGCAAGCAGTGGCATCGGCAGTTTTTTTTCGAATTTAATTTCGAATCCAACTAATATGATAAATAACATCGAAAAAGTATCCCAAGTCGTTCAATCTGTAGGTCCTGTCGTCGAACAGTACGGTCCTATTATGCGTAGTCTACCAAGCATTGTTAAAATCCTCACCTCTGGAAAAAGTACGGAAGAAAATCAAACGGAAAATGTAACAGAGCCAGTTGAGGTAAAAAATCCGCCTCCTACACCTCAAAAAAAGAAACGAAAACGAAAGAAAATAGTGATTGAACCTGTAATAGAAAAAGAGTTACCGAAAGAACCAGTTCAACAAACAGCAACAAAACCAAAACTATATGTGTAACAATCCTTTGTTTTCTATCCACTCCTCCTTTATAATGTAAAAGACTATGCACAAAAGTATCCCTTGTTTAGAAGGAGAGGATTACTCATATGAAAATTGTTAAAATTTCCCCTCGTGGTTATTGCTACGGTGTTGTCGATGCAATGGTAATTGCACGTAATGCCGCATTAGATAAATCATTGCCGAGACCCATTTATATTTTAGGTATGATTGTTCACAATAAACATGTTACAGACGCTTTTGAAGAAGATGGAATCATCACATTAGACGGTCCAAGTCGCTTAGAAATTTTAGATAAAATTGATTCTGGTACTGTTATTTTCACTGCACACGGTGTTTCTCCAGAAGTTAAACAACGCGCAAAAGAAAAAGGTTTAACAACAATCGATGCCACTTGTCCAGATGTTACCAAGACGCATGACCTTATCGAAGCTAAGAAAGCGGAAGGGTATCATGTCATTTATATCGGTAAAAAAAATCATCCAGAGCCAGAAGGCGCAGTCGGTATTGCACCTGACATCGTTCACCTTATCGAAAGAGCCGATGATTTAAAAACATTAGAAATCCCAACAGATAAAATTTTAGTAACGAATCAAACAACAATGAGTCAATGGGATGTTCAACATTTGATGGAGGACATTCAAAAAAAATTCCCAACAGCAGAATTCCATAAAGAAATTTGTTTAGCAACCCAAGTTCGCCAAGAAGCTGTCGCTAAACAAGCTGATGTTGCAGACTTAACAATTGTTGTTGGTGATCCGAAAAGTAACAATTCAAATCGCTTAGCACAAGTATCACAAGAAATCGCAGGTACAAAAGCATATCGAGTTGCTGATGTAAGCGAAATCCAATTAGAGTGGCTACAAGGTGTAGAAAACGTAGCTGTTACAGCAGGTGCTTCTACTCCAACTCCAATTACAAAAGAAGTTATCGCTTTCTTAGATCAATATGACCCAATGAATCCCGCTACATGGGAGAGAGTTCGAAAAGTACCGTTACAAAAAATATTACCTCGTGTAAAAGTGAAAAAAGAACAATAATAAAAACCGTTGCCTATATGAGCAACGGTTTTTATTTTTCTTATACAAATGTAAATGGATCTGTATGTAATTGCGAAGCATGAATGTGTACATTGAGTTTCTTTGCATCCACTTTTTCTTGTAATTGCTTTTGCACACCTTGCTTCATTACTTTTTCAACGTTATGTCCTGGGTCAACTATATTTAAACCGAGCATCATCGCATCATGAGCAACATGATAATACATGTCACCTGTTACATATACATCCGCTCCTTTAAATTTAGCTTGATTGATGTATTTGTTACCATCACCACCAAGTACAGCTACTTTGCGCACTTTATCATCTAATTTCCCAACAACTCGTGCACCCTTTACATCTAATGATTGCTTTACATGTTCTGCAAACTGTCCAAGTGTCATTTCTTCTTTTAAGTATCCTATTTTCCCAAGCCCTAATGTTTCGCCTTTGTTATCAAGTGGATACACATCATACGCTACTTCTTCATATGGATGTGCCGTTACCATCGCTTTAATCACTTTTCGTTGTAGTGAAACTGGAATAATCGTTTCGATTCGCACTTCTTCTACGCGCTCTAACTGTCCAGTTTCCCCTACATAAGGATTTGTCCCCTCTTGAGGTACAAACGTACCTGTACCCTCGCTACTAAACGTACAGTGGCTATAATTGCCGATATGACCAGCACCTGCGTCTCCTAATGCTTTTCGTACTTCTTCTGCATGAGTTACTGGCACAAACACAACAACTTTTTTCATTTCTTCCGCATATGTTGGTGCTAGAACTTCTGTATTTTGCAACCCTAACGCCTCAGCAAGTAAATCATTTACTCCGCCCTTGGCAACATCCACATTTGTATGCGCTGCATAAATGGCAATATCATTTTTAATACACGTTTCAATAATTCTTCCGTACGCTTTATCTGTATGAATCGCTTTTAACGGATTAAAAATTAAAGGATGATGCGCGATAATGACATTCGCTCCTAATTGAATCGCTTCCTCCACAACTTCCTTCGTTACATCTAACGCAATCAATACGTGTTGTACAGATTTATTAAGCGCTCCAATCTGCAGACCAATTTTATCTCCTTCCATCGCCAAATGCTTCGGATACATACTTTCAAATAAAGAAATAATTTCATGGCCGTTTGGAATTTTACTCATGATAAAATCTCCCCTATCATTTTCATTTTCGCTTCTACTTCTGCACGTTTCGCTTTTGTTTCTTCAGAATTAGCCGCACGTTCTAACTGTTTTAAAATATTTTGGAAGTTTTTCAATTCCCCTTCCCATTTCTCACCAAAAGCTTCATTTTTCTCTTTTATTAGAAATGGCCCCATAAACAATCCCGCTTGTTTATTTTCCGAGTAAGGTGCTTCGACATTTCCTCGCTCTCCTACTAAAATCTCGTAAATTTTCCCATCTTCTTTTACGATTTTTTCATGGATAAGCTCCCAACCATTTTCAACAAACCATTCACGAATATGATGTGCTGCAATATTCGGCTGTAAAATTAAACGTGTTACACCTTCTAATTTTTCTTTACCACTTTCTAAAATGTCACGAATTAACGCTCCGCCCATTCCAGCAACCGTAATAACATCTACTTCTCCTGGCGCGATAACAGCTAATCCATTCCCTTTACGTACATCTACTTTATCTTGTAAGCCACTTTCAGCTACAGTTGCTTGTGCAGAACGAAATGGTCCATCTACAACTTCTCCTGCAACTGCTTTTGTAGCAATATTATTTATAATTGTATAACACGGTAAATACGCATGATCCGATCCAATATCAGCAACTGTAGATCCTACTGGTATTTCACGCACAACTTCTTCTAATCGTTTTGAAAGCTTTACTTCATTCATGTATTTCCATTACTCCTTCTCTTGTCAGTCTGTCTCCATGATAATGAATTTATAGTAGTTGTTGCAAGCCCATAACAACAATTCACTTCTATATCATTCATCGTATTTTAGAAAATATAGAAAAACAAGCCCTTTGCATAAGCAAAAGGCTTGTCATACGGGACTTTATTTTTTCTTCGATAACCAATCAGCTACTTTAGTGGCTTGATCAGCTGGAACTATATTGGCAGGCATATTGCCCTTTCCTTTCGAAAGAATTTCTTTAATTTCATCCTTTGAAAGTTTCCCACCAATTTTTTGTAAGTTAGGTCCTACCGCCCCTTGTAACTGATCACCGTGGCAGCTCGTACAGCTTTGCTTCACAATATCCTCTGGTTTTGATGCTGTTTGTGCTGGCTTCCCGCCATTTTTTGCATCAGCTAACTCTTTAGATTTATTTAGCCCCTGAAATGAAAATACAAACATAACGATAATACCTAATGCTGCAATAAGAGCGAACGGAATCAGCGGATTACGTTTCATATCTCTTCTCCCCCCTCTATACCCCTAAATAGTTAGATGATTCAGTCATTTCCATTGTACTTGAAAACGCTCTATCAGAAAAGAGTAAACTACTACTTGTTAAAAATATTCCATAAATTCAGTTTATTGTTTTTTATTGTCATATAGCTTATTATTTCGATAATTATTAACGTTTCTCATCATATTTTTCGCTTTTCTACATATATTTTTGTATAGAATAAACAAAATTAATCGAAAAATCGAAAAATGAGCATTTGCAAATCAAAAGACAATTCTGTAAAATAAATTACAAGAAATTGTAATCGTTGCCGATAGCTAAATTTTAACAAAAATTAACAAAATAAAAAAGTTTACTTCACAAAGGTGAAGTAAACTTAAAAAATAACCTATTCTAAGAAATCCTTAAGACGCTTACTACGACTTGGATGTCTTAATTTGCGAAGTGCTTTTGCTTCAATTTGACGGATACGCTCTCTCGTTACGCCGAATACTTTCCCAACTTCTTCAAGCGTACGAGTTCGTCCATCATCTAAACCGAAACGAAGACGCAGAACATTTTCTTCACGATCTGTTAGTGTATCTAACACATCTTCTAATTGTTCTTTTAGCAATTCATAGGCTGCATGGTCCGCAGGCGATGTTGCTTCTTGGTCTTCAATAAAGTCACCTAAATGGGAGTCATCTTCTTCACCAATTGGTGTTTCAAGAGAAACTGGCTCCTGTGCAATTTTTAAGATTTCACGTACTTTTTCTGGAGCAAGATCCATTTCTTCACCAATCTCTTCAGGAGACGGTTCGCGACCTAAATCTTGTAATAATTGACGTTGTACACGAATTAACTTATTAATCGTTTCAACCATATGAACTGGAATACGAATTGTTCGCGCTTGGTCTGCAATGGCACGTGTAATAGCTTGGCGAATCCACCAAGTTGCATACGTACTAAATTTGAAACCTTTACGATAATCGAACTTTTCAACAGCTTTAATTAGACCCATATTACCTTCTTGAATTAAGTCTAAGAAAAGCATACCACGGCCTACGTAGCGCTTTGCAATACTTACTACAAGACGTAAGTTTGCTTCTGCAAGACGACGTTTCGCTTCTTCATCGCCTTCTTCAATACGCGTTGCAAGTCGAATTTCTTCTTCTGCAGATAGTAAGTCTACACGACCAATTTCTTTTAAATACATACGAACAGGATCGTTGATTTTAACCCCAGGTGGTACACTTAAATCATTGAGGTCAAACTCTTCTTCTGTTTTTGTAATTTGGCGATTATTAGGGCCTTCTTCGTTGTCATTATCACCAACTAAGTCAATGCCTTGTTCACCTAAATATTCATAGTATTCATCCATTTGATCGGATTCAATTTCAAATCCATTCATGCGTTCTGCAATCTCTTCATATGTAAGAACGCCACGTTTTTTTCCGAGCTCAGTGAGTTGCTCTTTCACTTGCTCAAGGGTCATTTCAGTTTCAATTTGTTTAGAACGAGCTGGTTTGTCAGCCATCTGTTCCCCTCCTTACGCGAGATACAAACATTCATTATACTAAAACTTTATCAAAAAAGCTATTTTCTCGCTTTTTGATTTTGTAAATATGCTACATAATATTTAGCAGCCTCTACAGGATCTGTTTTTTCCATTTGTTTCACTTTAAAGATGATCTCCATCTTTTCAAGTTTTTCCTGATGGCGTCTAAGCGTCTCCAAATGGCCTTGCAACACTTCTTCTGTGTATTCTGGATTAATAAATTCATCCGTCGAAATATCAGTGATAATATTTTTCAACTTTTCATCAGAGAGCCAACTTAAAAATGTTCCGACTGAAGGTTCATTTCCCTTTTCATAATATGCGTATAGTTCATATAAAATCCCTTTATGTTCTTCTGTATGAAAATCTTCTATATGGGATTCCATACGAACAGCTACTTCTGCACTTTGCAACATATGGTAAATAATTTCTCTTTCCGCTCTTTCAAAACCTGTTAACTTCGGTTTTGTTTGAACGACTTGAGACGGTTTAGCAACCTGCTTTATTTGTTTTTGCTGTACCTTTTGTTCTTTGCGATATTGGTGCAATTGATTCAAAAGTGTTTCCATTGAATACGAAAATTCTTGCGATAATGACTTCAAATATGACTCTGCCTGCATCGCATCTTGTAACAACGATAACTCTTTTAAAACACTTTTCACATATTCTTCTTTGCCAGACTCATCTTGCAAATTTTTCCCTAAACGCAAATAATTTATTTTAAAACCAACAAAACTCACACTTGATTTCACAAGATTTTCAAAAGCGGTAGTCCCATATTGTTGCACATATTCATCAGGATCAAGCTTATCTGGCAAGGATGTGACTTTCACTTGGCAACCAACTTTTAGCAATAATTGCCCTGCTTTCATCGTCGCTTCTCGCCCTGCTTTATCACCATCATAGCAAAGAACAACAGTTTCAACGTTACGTCGCAGAAGTTTTGCTTGTTCTTCAGTTAAAGCCGTTCCCATTGTCGCAACGGCTTCTTCCACGCCACTTTTTACCGCAGCTAGTACATCGGCATATCCTTCAAAAAGAACCACTTGCCCACGCTTTCTAATAAACGGTCTTGCTTGGTGGAAGTTATACAACAATTTACTTTTGTGAAAAATCGGCGTTTCCGGGCTATTTAAATATTTTGGAGTGTCATCTCCTAACGCCCTTCCACTAAACGCTATCACCTTACCTTGTAACGTATAGATCGGGAACATAACTCTTCCACGGAAGCGATCGTAATGACTACCATCCTTCTCACTTCTTATTAGAAGGCCAGCTTGTTCCATACTAGACAGCGATAAACCTCTTTTTTGTAAAATTTTCGTCGCTGCATCCCAAGCAGGTGATGCATAACCAATTTCAAACTTCTCAATCATCTCTTTCGTAATACCACGGTTTAATAAATATGAAAGTGCTTCATTTCCCTCTTCCGTATTTACTAATAAATGATGATAATACTTTTTCAATAATTCATGAGCTTGTTGCATGATGACAGTGTCATCAGATATGTCTTCTTGTTGTCCTTGCCCTGATGTGTACTCCGCAACCGCAATTCCATTTCTTTCGCCTAGCTTTTGAACAGCCTCGGTAAAAGCCAGTCCTTCCATTTTCATTAGAAATGAAAATACATTTCCGCCTTCTCCACATCCGAAGCAATGAAAAATTTGCTTATCAGATGAAACAGAGAATGAAGGAGAATTCTCACCATGAAATGGACAAAGGCCGAAATAGTTACGCCCCTGTTTTCTAAGTTGAACGTATTCACCAATTACTTCTACAATATCGGATGATGTCCGAATCTGTTCAACAACTTCTTCGGGAATTCTGTTCCCCATAACTCCATCTCCGTGTCGTATTTTGTATTCGATATAAATTAAAAAATTCCTTTATAATTCGACAATATTTTTCTAAACTTGTTAGAAAGTGTTGCCGATTACATTGTATAAACGGTTTTGAACCTTTCCTATAGGTCCTTTATCTGCATAAATCGCAGATACATACCTGCTATATAAAATTGTATACATTTGCTCATCTGTTACAAATGTACCTCTTAGAAACAATACATATACACCTTTTTACAAGAACAGTAGCAAGTCACATATACTGTTTGATCTTGAGATCTGTAGCTTTTTCATGTTGATCCATATAACAATCAACTCCATTTTGTTCAGTATCTACAAAGATCCAATTGCCTTGCTATTTCCTTAAAGGATGAGCATATGATGCGACAAACAAAATTCCGACATGAAATTCCGCTCCAACTTGCACAATTTCATTCTTCACGGGACATGCATCTATACCAACTAATATGTTGTTGATGTTTTGCATATTTCTGTATTCTACATCCCTTCTGTGAATCCTTCCATAATGTGCGTTTTCTTGTATAGATTTTGTCGATTTAACGTAATTACATGTCTTTTTCGTAAATCCTATCCCTAGTTTATTCTGAAAAATTAAAGTCTAAACGTAAAATATAGGTTTTTATCACAATTTTTTATTATAATATATTTTCTTCAACTACGCTACATATCCCTTTATTTTTTCATCTTACATTTCAGGATGACAAACTCACACCTTGAATATACTAAAAGACAAAGGAGTATAAGTATAACCATTACACTACAATCTATTACAAAATCCATAGATATCATATTTCACCAGAGCGAAAAAAGCACATTCACCTTTGGTAAATGTGCTAAAACATTTTTTGGTTTTGCACTGCATTCACAATAATATTTGCTGTTTCTTCAATCGCTTTATTGGATACATCGATTACTTGGCAATTTATTTTACTAATTACTTCCTCAAAGTGATCAATTTCTTCTTGAATACGATTAATATTTGCATACGTTGCTCCATCACTTAATCCAAGTGATTTTAATCGTTCTTTTCGAATATGATTTAACTTATCTGGCGTAATTTTCAAACCGAAACATTTTTCTTTTGCCACTTGATATAGTTCTTCAGGTGGGTCAACTTCTGGTACGAGTGGTACATTCGCAACTTTCAAGCGTTTGTTATGAGCTAAATATTGAGAAAGTGGTGTTTTTGATGTACGCGAAACACCAATCAACACGATATCTGCTTTTAAAATACCTCTTGCATCTCTGCCGTCATCATACTTCACAGCAAACTCAATCGCTTCAATTTTTTTAAAGTATTCTTCATCTAACCTACGGACAACACCTGGCTCATACCTCGGCACTTGCCCCGTAATTTCTTCAATTTGATCAATAAGAGGGCCGATAATATCGTATGCCTCTACCCCTTCTCTTGCAGCCTCCGTCACTAAATACTGGCGCATATCAGGCTTAACTAACGTAAAACATATAAGTGCTTGATTACTCTTAGCAATCGAAATCACTTCTTTTAATGTCCCTGTATCTTCTACATACGGTACACGTCTAATATCAGGAGCAAACGGGAATTGCCCCATTGCTGCTCGAACAACCAAATCAGCCGTTTCCCCTACAGAGTCAGATACGACATATACGATTTTATTATCCATTACATTACCTCACTTTAAACAAATTACACTTATTCGTTATTTACTAAATTTACAAACGCACGTGTAATATTTGTTTTTGTAATTCGCCCAATCACTTCTAAACCTTGTTTCGTATCTTTTACAACTGGCATTGCATCAATCTGTCTTTCTATTAATTCCATCGCAATATCATATAAAGAATCCTCTCTACGACACATCGCAATGTTTGGCATCCTTGTCATGATAATATTAACCGGAAGAGAGGTTAAATCCTGCTTTCCTAAGCTCGCTCTTAATAAATCTTTACGAGACACAACCCCAACTAATAGAGTCATCTGATCTACAACGAACAATGTACCAACGTCCTCTAAAAACATCGTACAAATTGCATCGTATACGGAAACATTTTTATCAATTACAACCGGTCTAGATTGATAATCTTGTACTTTAATTTTCTTAACAGCTTCAGATAATAGCTGTCCCCCAGTTTTACCCGTATAAAAATAACCTACACGTGGACGTGCTTCTAAATAACCAGCCATCGTTAAAATTGCTAAGTCTGGTCTTAGCGTCGCACGTGTTAGACCCAATTGCGCTGCAATTGATTCCCCTGTAATAGGACCGTGATCTTTTACAATCTGAATGATATGTTCTTGCCGTTTATTCAGCTCTATGATAATCACCACCTTTAATGCACAACGAAAAAAGTTATACTATCTCTTAAATATTATATACTAAATATGCTATTCGAAAAAGAAAGTATGTAAAAAGGACCGTATACGGCCCAAAATTATATTTGAAACTTATCAAGTTGTTCTAAGAAACGTCTTGATTTCAAATAAATTCCGCAATATTCATCATAATATGTATTCAATACTAAACGCATTTGTTTTTTTGTGCTATCCTTTACCGATACATTTCCGAGCCTATGTAAATCGAAATGGAAGAAAAGACGTAATAATTTATGAACAGCTTCTCCTACCGGTATACGATATGGGTCTTGCTCTGCATGACGTGAGCACAGAAAACCGCCTTCCCTGACGGAGAAGGCGACAAAGTCTGTTTCTTGATGACAAATCGCACATGTATCAAAGTACGGGCGCATCCCTAATACCGGAAGCATTTTCGTTTGATAAATTAATGATAATACTTCTGAATCAACACCCTCACACATATAATGCAACGTTTGATATAACATTTCAAATAAATACGGATTATGTTTTTTATCTTCTGTTGCTTTATCAGTTAACTCAACAATAAATGATGCATAAGCAGTTAAAAATATATCCTCGCGAATTTCTTTCATAGTTGAAATAATCTCGCCTTGTTGCAATGTTCCAAGCCCTGATCCCATTTGAATAAGAAAATGGCCATGTGTCATTAATTGCGACACAGATGCTAACCGGCTTTTCGGTTTTTTTGCCCCTCTTGCCATTGCACTTATCTTACCAAGTTCTCTTGAGAATATTGTAACAATCTTGTTCGTTTCTCCGTAATCTGTCGTACGGATAACGATGCCCTCAACTTTTTGAAACATGTTCGTCACCATCCAAGGTTTGAACAAAACGGGTCAAGAAATTGGAGAGTCTAGATGTGCTAGCTCCTCTTCATGTTGATCCATCTCATCGTTTACGTCTTTTTCCATTTCTTTCAAAAGCAAGTACGTTTCAATGCTTCCTGTTTTGGAGAAAAACTTCCAGGTAAAATCTAGCATAAGAATCCACCTTTCTCAATAAGCGTAGCCTATAAACCAATTTCCTTTGTTGTTATTAAATTGACCCATTTTGTCCATTTTCATGTGAGAAAAATTTTTCCTAATTTATCAAAGTTCATAAAAACCAATAATCAGCGGATGAACAAACCATCCACTGATTACAGCTTTACTATATTTTAATACTCGTCTTCACGGAAACCAAGGTCTCGAAGCTGTGACAGCTTGTTACGCCAATCTTTTTGCACTTTTACCCATACTTCTAAAAATACTTTAGAACCAAGTAGCGCTTCAATATCAAAACGAGCTCGCTTACCAACTTCTTTTAACATTTTCCCTTGTTTTCCGATGATGATTCCTTTTTGCGATGCACGTTCAACAACAATCGTTGCATTTATATAAACTGCGCCGCCCTCACGCTTTTGAATCGCATCGATAACAACAGCCACAGAATGCGGCACTTCTTCACGTGTTAAATGTAGTACTTTCTCACGAATAAGCTCCGCAATAATAAATCTCTCCGGATGATCCGTTACTTGATTATCTGGATAGTATTGTGGTCCTTCTGGTAAATACTTTTTAATTGTTCCAATTAAAGCATCCACATTATTACCGTCTAACGCAGAAATTGGTACAATCTCTGCAAACTCATGTAGTTTACGATATTGATCAATTAACTCTAGTAATTGTTCTGGATGAAGTTGGTCAATTTTATTAATTACTAAAAATACTGGTTGTTTCGTTTCTTTTAATTTCTCAATGATGAATTCCTCACCACGACCAAATCCTTCAACTGCATTGACCATAAACAGAACAATATCAACTTCTTTCAATGTCGTTTGAGCCATCTTTACCATGAAGTCGCCTAATTTATGTTTAGGTTTATGTATTCCTGGTGTATCAATGAAAATAACTTGTGAATCATTTTCTGTATATACACCTTGAATTTTATTACGAGTTGTTTGTGGCTTATCACTCATAATAGCAATTTTCTGGCCGATAATACGGTTTAAAAATGTAGATTTTCCAACATTCGGTCTGCCAATAATAGAGACAAAACCTGATTTATAACCTTTTCTATTCATGTAAATCCTCCGCTAAAAATGCTCCTGGTAACAATTCTCCGACTGTCGTCTCTTGAACGTCACCATGTAAATTTGATAAGTATACTTTCGTATCCTGTTTACATAATTCTACCATAACTTGTCGACATGCTCCACAAGGAGGTACTGGACGCTTTGTATCTGCTACAACCGCAATGGCTACAAATTCTTTATCTCCTTCAGAAACCGCCTTAAATAAAGCTGTTCTTTCAGCACAATTACATAAGCCATATGATGCATTCTCAACATTACATCCACGATATACTTTTCCATCGCTCGTTAATAATGCTGCACCTACTTGAAATTTAGAATATGGTACGTACGCTTGTTTACGCGCTTCGATTGCTTCTAAAATTAATTGTTTACTATTCATATTCCCGCATCCTTCCTGTTCACAGCTATGAAGAGATACACTCTCTCATTAAAGGCCCTTACGGCACTTCCAAAGCTTAATAAAAGCTTCGGAATGCAACTATACCATATACGGTAAAAAGATAATAGCACCAATTATAACAGCTATAATTGCAAACAATAAAACCGCTCCTGCTGCAACATCCTTTGCAATTTTTGCAAACGGATGAATATCAGCAGTCGCTAAATCTACTGTTTTTTCTACAGCCGTATTTACCATTTCTAAACTCATTACACTCCCTATTACAATAAGTAATATCATCCACTCTATTTTCGTAATATGGAAATAAAAGCCGCAGCATATAACAATGACTGCGGCTAAATAATGAATTTTCATATTTCGTTCATGACGAAGACAAAAGAACATACCAGCTATAGCATATCCAAAACTATCTATAAGTTTTCCTTTTTTCATCGTCCTAATCCAAAAGCTTCTAAAATTTCTTTTTGTCTTCCGAACATTTCTTTTTCTTCTTCTTCTGTCATGTGATCATAACCAAGCAAATGTAAAAAGCCATGTAACGCCAAAAATCCAAGTTCACGATCGAAAGAATGGCCGTACTCTTCAGCCTGCTCTTTCGCCCTTGGAATAGAGATAATAAGATCACCTAACATGCGCGGCATCTCTGCACCAACAATCTCCATTTCCCCTTCTCCCATCTCTTCCATGGCAAAGGATATTACATCTGTAGGTTGATCTTTATCTCGGTAATCACGATTAATTTCTCTAATGCGCTCATTATCTACAAATGTCACCGATACCTCCGCGCCATCCTCGATATTTTCCATTTGAGCTGCCTTTTCTAACACTTCACGAATTAAACTCATATACGCTTCTTTTACTTCTTCTGTTTCATCAATAAAATCAATTAACAAACTCATTCTTTCTCCTTTTCTTCCGGAATTTCCGGATATGTAATACGCGAATGGAAAATACCATTTAACGTTTCACATAACGTTTTCCCAACGATTTGTAGTTCCTTAAACGTCAAATCACATTCACTAAATTGACCGTCTTGCAATCGATCTTTAATAATGCTTTGCACTAAATTATTAATTTGTTCTGGCGTTGGGTGATTCATAGAACGTACCGCAGCTTCTACACTATCAGCAATACCAACAATTGCCGATTCCTTCGAAGTTGCTTTTGAACCCGGATAACGGAACATCTCTTCTGTATATTTTTCTTTATCTTCTTTAATCGCTTTATAATAAAAATATTTCAGTAACGTTGTACCGTGATGTTGCCCAGCGATATCAATAATTTCTTGTGGAATATGATATTCTTCGAGCATTCTTACTCCATCCGTTACGTGAGCAATTATAATATCTTTACTCGTTACAGGATCTAATTTATCATGCGGGTTTTCAATCCCCATTTGGTTTTCAATAAAGAATTGTGGTTGTACTGTTTTTCCTACATCATGATAATATGCCCCTACACGCGCTAATACACCATTTGCCCCGACTGCTTCGCAAGCAGCTTCAGAAAGATTCGCTACCATTACACTATGATGATATGTCCCTGGCGCTTCTAACAAAATTCTGCGTAAAAGCGGATGATTTGGACTTGATAGTTCCATAAGCTTCATACTTGATACGATTCCAAGTCCACTTTCTAAATATGGTAAAATCCCCATAGCCAAAACGGATGATATAATCCCTGAAAGTGAAGCCATTAATAATTGCGTACCAATTTCAAGAGGCGAAAAATTCCCATTACGTAATAATAAGAGCGCCGCCAATACGACTACATTTAATACAGAAACGAGTATACCAGCTTGTAAAATCATTGTACGACGATTTTTTTCTCTCAAGAAAATACTAACCGATAATGAACTTAACAATACGTAAATCCCTACACTATAATTTAATGTACTCGTTACTCCTTCATTAAACATAATACTTCCGCATACAGAAAAAATCATACTCGTTAAAAAGACAAATCGATCACCAATCATTAATTTCACAAGTATTGTTCCCATCGCAACCGGGACAACATATGCAATCCCTGCATATTCAAGTTTTTGAAACAAACTAATGATTTTCATTAAAACGATTGTGATAGACAAAATTGTGATATACGCTAAAACATACGGTCTATCTTCTCTTTTTCTCTTTAAAAATAATTCAAATTGTTTATGCATAAAGTATAGTAACACACCAATGAGTACCGCTAATCCAACATAAGGTTGAAAACCGTTCCCTTTTTCTAACAAGCCAACTAATTTCAACTGATTATACACATCACTTGAAATTGTTTCACCTTCTCTAACGAGAACTTGTCCTTGAAGAATATAAACAGGTGGAACTAAATCTTCCTCTGCTTTTCTCTTCTCTTTCGTTAAGATCGGGTCATAAAAATAATTCGCTGAAATTGCATATCTTCCTAGCGCCTTAATTGACTCTTTTAAACCATTATCAACATTAACACTATTCATCTCACTTACATATCGTTCTTTCGCATCTTTCAATTCGTCCATTTTAATGTGCTCAGTCATGATACTATTAATCGCTGTGACCGCAGCATCTTTCGCTAATACTAATTGGCTCGAATCTGCATTAATCAAATTCAGTAAGTTTGAATCAGATAATTCTTTCGTTAAGTCAGCGGGTAGTTTCTTTTTTAACTTGTCCACTTTCTCAGCATCAGTCATCTTTTTTTGATCATCCGGTCCAACAGCTTTAATCTCTTGCACCACTTCATCCACTTTAGCAAAGACGTCATTCACAATATCAACTTTATTTTGTTTATACTCACTTTTATATGTATATTGATCTTCAACTTTTGTAGAGGCTTCTTTTTTCTTTTTATCCGTTGTAACTTTATCTTCAATTTTTATAGGAGAATGGATTGTCTTTTTCGCAATAGAATACATGTTAACATCTAATTGCTCTGGTTTTACATTATTCATAAGCGCAAAAAACAGCACTGCTCCTAATACAACGTAAGAAATCCAACTTAGTTTTTTCGAATGTTGTAAATTACGAAACCACTTAGAAATTTCTTGAGATCTTGACATGATTTCAATACCTTCTCCTCTCCAGAAATAAAGTGAAACTATTTATAGCTTTCATTTCTTCTACCCAACGATACTTTGAGGTAACATTTTATACACCAGTACCTATAGTTTATTTTCCTTATCTTTCATGATAGTAAAAAATATGCCGTTCGCCAACCTTATCATACAAAAAGAAATGATCCTGACAAATAGGATCATTCCATTTTATCATATGCCTCAATAATACGTTGCACCAATGGATGTCTGACAACGTCTGTTTGTTCTAATGTAATAAATGACAGACCTGATACACCAGATAAAATATTAGCAGCTATAGATAGCCCTGATTTTACCCCTTTTGGCAAGTCTACTTGTGAAGGGTCCCCTGTAATAACCATTTTAGAACTAAAACCTAATCTTGTTAAAAACATTTTTATTTGAGCACCCGTTGTATTTTGAGCCTCATCTAAAATAACAAATGAATCATCAAGCGTACGCCCCCTCATATAAGCAAGCGGCGCGATTTCAATTACTCCTCGTTCCATCATACGCTGCGTATATTCTTGTCCAAGAATATCATGTAAGGCATCATATAATGGGCGTAAGTATGGATCTACCTTCTCTTTCAAATCCCCTGGTAAAAAACCTAAATTTTCTCCAGCTTCTACAGCAGGTCTTGTTAGAATGATTTTCTTTACATATCCTTGTTTTAAAGCTCTCACAGCCATTACTACGGCTAAGTATGTTTTTCCAGTTCCTGCAGGCCCTATCCCAAAGACAATATCATTCTTCTTCATTGCATGAATATATCGTCTTTGCCCCATTGTTTTTACACGAATGGATTTACCTTTTGCAGTCTTGAAAATTTCTTCTTCATATAACTCTTCAAATTGAGCAACTTTCCCTTGTTGTGCGAGCTGAATTGCATACGCAACATCTCTCTCTGAAATTGATATACTTTTACGAATTACAACAAGTAATTGCTGTAAGATTTTTTCTACGAGTGTCACCGTTTCAACTGCCCCAGATACATGAACAGTTTCTCCTCTAGTTACGATCGATACATTCAGTTCTCGTTCAATTACTTTTAAATGCGCATCATTGACTCCAAAAAGAGCGATTGCTTCGTTAGTATTTTCCAATTGTTGGTTCATTTCTACTAATTGTTCTGCCATTACTCAGTCTCCTTGAATATCGGATTCGGATATTGGTTGTGGCTCTGCAATATTTTCAATCACAGTATAATGCAATGTGACTTTTAGTTGATCCGCCTCAACCTCTTTACTCAAAATCTTATCACTTACAATCATAGCATGTTCATCCAATTTTTTCTTTAGTTCTTTTTCGGCCATCTCTTTCGCTACTTTCAGCGCTTGCTTTTCTGTATATTCTCGGTTCGCTTCTTCCTCTTCTCTCACAACATCTTTTTCATATGCAATCGGCAGTGTAAAACCAAATAATTTCACATCATGCTTTACGCTTTCAGTACGAGAGCGTTTATACTTATCATGTTGAAATCCCCATATTTTTATTTTCGTACCCCCAAATTTAAGAAAATGTTCATTGTATACATTACCAGTATACACTTGGAATTGCGTCTTTAACGGGACATCCACCTTAGATGTATACCACGTTTCGCCATACACAATACCTTTCGCTGAAACAATCGTTGGACTTTCCTCATTACCATATATTCCCGATACGAGAATCTGCCCTTTTTCCACATGATCATTTTTCAGTACAACCGGCTTTCCAACTTCTACAAACGTTTTTGTAATAATCGCTTCTTTTTTTGCTACTAAATTTTGCGGCATTTGTTCCTTTTCTTTTTTCGGTTCGTTTTTTTCAACAATTTTAAAATGATACGTCGTTCCTCTTACTTCTAATCCCGCCCAAGTAATGGCATTAATATTATCTGTCAAATGACGTTGTACATCTTCTACATTCGGCATTTGAAACTGTAGTTTTCCTTTTTTAATACCCATTTTATCCAATTCTTTCATCAATATATATTCTGTTTCAGGTTTTGCTCCTGTAATTTCAATTTTCCAAACCATATTGGACATTGCAATCACGCCAAAAAAGAAAATTAAAAACCCAATTAAAAATCCACTGTTTTTAATTAAACGCTTATTCCAAAAAGGAAAACCATAACGTCCAATAAAGTATAATTTACATTCATTTTTTCTATAAATTGGTTTTATTTTTTTCACATCGCGTAACAACATACAAAAAACTAACGTTTCATCAGCTATCTTCTTAACATCCCAAACTAATAAATTCCTCCGTACACATTCATTAACAAACCGTTCCGCTCCTCTACCTTCAATTCGCACTTTTACATATCCAAGCCACTTTATAAACCATTTATTTTTCATTTACCACCTTCACTACCTTTCTAAAAGTAGATTTGAAGCATTAAAATAGCTCGTACTAAAATGAAACAAAGTAAAACTGTAATCGATCTCTATCAACGAAACTTTTACAGGATAAAGAAGAAAAACTTCACTAATGGAAGTTTCACTTCAATCACCTTTTTTTTCATTTTCTAAAAATGTTACTTGCTCAATTATCCCTTCGAGCAAAAGCTCTTCTGGAAGAATCGTTTTAATAACAAAGGATTGTCCTTTAATTAGTAATTGACCGTGTTTTAAAAGCAATCGCACTTCTTTATCTGAAAACACTAATAGTCCCCGATGATTTTCTATATAAATATGTATTTGCCCAACAAGAGTAATCCGAGGTAGATCCATTAATACATCCACTGGTAGGTCTACTTGTTTTGTTAACCAATTTTTCATTTGTTCTAATTTCTTCATCTCGAAAGACCCCCCTCTCATCCCATATATGTATTTCTTCACAAGTGCCTATCGTGTTATAACGACTTCACTAACATAACTATATTCTGTAAGAGTTCATATCATGTTAATAAAACAGTCGCTATATGAAATCATATTTATCGGGACAATGATGGATCAGAGGATGTGATCCTTAATAATAGAAGTATTAATACAAGAATATGCGCCCCTAGGGGATATCAGTACAAGTTGCATGAAGAAATTGAGCCTAGCGAGAAGTTAGAAACTTGAAAAACCCTGTTACAATTTGTTCTGGGCGTGACATACTGACCATAGAATAAGTAGTTGTCATTCATTAGACAAATGAAATAAAATTCGAAAAAGAAATTGCTCCACTCTAAATTTTACGTTGTAAGTAAGAATACTTTATAGGTAGTTGTTATATGAATTTCAAAAAATATTAGGATTCACTAAAAAACAAAAAAATGAATTAATAAGCGAGGAAATACGAAAGGAAATTGGATTTAGTCAAGAAATTTTGAATGTTATAAAACAAGTCACTGACAGTAGCATCTAGCCCTTCTATGCAACTGATTCAAAATCTAAAATAGCTGGAGTCTCTGTCGTTACCTTTGAAGATTATGCTGAACAGCAAGTTATAAAACTTCAATCTGAGCTTCAGCCCCCCATACTTAGCTTTTATTTGTGAAAGAAGTTTTAGTCAAGGAAGTAAGAGTAAGTGTAGCATTGGAAGTATACAAGGAAATGGCCAATTTGATATCCTTGCAATCCAACCAACAAATGGCGTTAATTACGAAGTTAGCAATAAAGATGTTATTTTTAAACTAAGAAAATGGAATGATCGCTATCCTTTTATCATAATCAGTGCAGATTATGACTGGGTTGATACCATTTTTAGCGTGTTACCTACAGACGCCGAAATGCAATCTTTCGCGCAAGAAATGTATGAATTTTGTCCAGATATAGTGGAACAAGGAACAGAAAGCATTGAGGAGTTAGTCGAAGAAATTAAGAAAACGAAAAAGCTTTTTTTATGGTGGGATTAATCATAACTAAGGCCGTTACCCTTTTTTACATACCAGAGGCGTTTCTATCACTTACAGAAACGCTTTTTAAGCAATATAGTGTTTTTCCTTAATAAGAACAATAAAAAAACGTCTCATACGAAATGAGACGTTTTTTTATGCTAATAGCTGGATAACCAACTTATTCACAAGTGATCCGTCTGTTTTACCTTTTACTTTCGGCATAACAGCAGTCATCACCTTACCCATATCTGCTTTAGAAGTCGCACCAACTTCAGAAATAACTTGTTTGATTACATCAACTAGTTCTTCTTCAGTTAATTGCTCTGGCAAATATGCGCTTAAAATCTGAATTTCACTTTGCAGTTTATTAACAAGGTCTTCACGACCAGCTTTTTTAAATTCAAGGAGGGAGTCCTTATACTGTTTTACTTCACGAGCTAAAACTGTTACTTCCTCTTCTTCAGTAAGAGTATGTTGCAGTTTAATACCTTCATTTTGTAAAGCAGCCTTAACCATACGAATAACGGTTAATTTTTCTTTTTGTTTATTCTTCATCGCTTGTTTCATATCATCGTTTAAACGACCGAGAAGACTCATAACTTACACCCTCTCTTAGAATTTACGCTTTCTTGCCGCTTCAGATTTCTTCTTACGTTTTACACTTGGTTTTTCATAAAACTCGCGCTTTCTTGCTTCAGCAAGTGTACCAGTTTTAGAAACCGATCTTTTAAAACGGCGAAGTGCATCCTCCAAAGACTCGTTTTTACGAACGACTGTTTTTGACATTCTCTTTCCCTCCCTCCGAAACATCACACTTACATACTAACTTCAGCATGCAAAAAGAAACACTTCTTCAGCATGTCTTTTACGATTATAATACATTTTATCACTTTAGGTCAACTATTTGGCAGAATAAAAGAAGAATAGAAGCATTTCCTTTTCAAAAGTTATACAAATATCTAGTATCCTTCTTTCATGAAGACAACTATATTTTTATCATTTCAACTTTTTTCATACAGGGATGCACGAAACGCCTCCCTACCTTCTAGTACTTAACCGCTTCAAATAAAGAAAGCATGCAAACCATTTCCGGTTGCACGCTCTTTTTTATGCGCTTGCTGATTCTTTTTTCACATCATCTTCAAGAACACGAACAAATTGCGCTTCGTTATATGGATAGCCAGCCTTCGTAATTTTCACTTTCACTAGCTTACCAATTAATTCTTCTGATCCTTCAAATACAATTTTCAAGTAGTTATCTGTATACCCTACATATAACCCTTCACGGTCGCCGTCTTTAAATTGCTCTTCTGGAATGATTTCAAGCACTTCACCTTCAAACGCTGATGCATATTCTTTCGCTAATTGATTAGATAGCTCAATTAAACGATGAACACGATCGTTCTTCACATCTTCAGGAACTTGATCTTCCATGCGTGCTGCAGGTGTTCCTGTACGTTTTGAATAAGGGAACACGTGTAACTCAGAGAAGCGGTTCTCTTTAATGAAATTGTATGTTTCCATGAATTCTTCTTCTGTTTCACCTGGGAAACCAACGATTACGTCAGATGTAATCGCAAGGCCTGGTAACGCTTCTTTCAAACGATCTAAACGCTCTTGGAAGAATTCCATCGTATATTTACGACGCATACGTTTTAATACAGTATTAGAACCAGATTGCAACGGAATATGCAAGTGACGTACAACTACTTCAGATTTATCTAACACTTCAATTACTTCATCTGAAATTTGACTCGCTTCAATAGAAGAAATACGAAGACGTTTTAATCCGCCTACTTCCGCTTCCATATCACGAAGTAATCCAGCTAAGTTATAATCTTTTATATCTTCGCCGTATCCACCTGTATGAATACCCGTTAATACGATTTCTTTATAGCCTGCATCCACTAATTGTTGTGCTTGTTTAATAACCTCTTTTCCATCACGAGAACGCATTAAACCACGCGCCCAAGGAATGATACAGAATGTACAGAAGTTATTGCAACCCTCTTGTATTTTTAAAGACGCACGTGTACGATCCGTGAAATAAGGTACATCAAGTTCTTCGTACACACGTGTTTTCATAATATTGCGGACAGCATTAATTGGTTGACGCTCTTTACGGAATTCTTCGATGTAACCTAACATCTTTTCACGATCCTGTGTACCAACTACAATATCTACACCTGGAATCGCCATAATTTCAGCTGGAGATGTTTGTGCATAACATCCCGTTACGCAAATAACTGCATCTGGATTTTGACGCACAGCACGTCTGATTACTTGACGGCTTTTTTTGTCCCCAGTATTCGTTACTGTACATGTGTTAATAACATAAACATCAGCTTTCTTTTCATATTCTGTTCTTTCATAACCACCTTGTTTAAACAATTGCCAAATGGCTTCTGTTTCATAGTGGTTTACTTTACAACCTAACGTATGGAACGCAACAGTTGACATTGATCATCACCCCATCAATTCAAAATGATACGAAGCAGCACTTAACGCGTATAACGGCGCCGTTTCTGTTCTTAAAATTCTTGGTCCTAAACTACATGGTACAAATTTATGTTCACGAAGCGCTGTAATCTCTTCCTCAGCTAAACCGCCTTCTGGGCCAAATACAATCAATAGCTTTTGACCTGGTTTCATTGTCGTTAAAGCTTTCGCAAAATTAGATTTCTCGCCTTGTTTCGCTTCCTCTTCGTAAGCAACAAGACAAACATCATACTCACCACTCATTGTAAGCAGTTGCTTAAATGATGCCGGAGCATGTACTTCCGGAATTTCACTTCTATGTGATTGTTCCGCAGCTTCTTTCACAATTTTTCTTAAACGCTCAACTTTTTTATCAGCTTTTTTCGCATCCCATTTTACGATAGAGCGAGATGCTTGAAATGGTAAGAATGCAGCTGCCCCAAGCTCAGTTCCTTTTTGAAAAATCAACTCTAGCTTGTCTCCTTTTGGCAGTCCACTTGCAATCGTCAAGAAAACAGGAAGTTCACTTGACGCCTCTACCCATTCTACAATAGCCGTATTAATAAATTCACTGGTAATTTCATCAATTGAACATACTGCTGTTTTTCCGTTTACACAGCAATAAATTTGATCGCCAGCTGTCATACGCATTACTCTCGCAATGTGATGTACATCATCACCTACAATGCGAATTTTTGCTTCACTTACATGTTTTTCTTCTACAAAATAACGTTGCATATAATCACCTTAGTAGAGTTTCGTTCCTTTCGTAAGTCAACACTTACGAAAAGAACGAAACATTATCATTTTTCATATAACAAACGGCAAGTCCCTCACCTTATAGTGAGAGACTCCCCTTTTCATTATAGACTAAAATCTATATTACGCATTTCGTGCAATAATTGCTACCCAATCTTCCATTCGTAAAACTTCTTCAATTGTAAATCCAGCTTGTTCTAACGCCTCAGAAATTACTTTTTCCTTCGCAGCAATAATGCCCGATGTAATAAATAATCCACCTGACTTCACAACTCTCGCTGCATCTTCAGGGAATAAAAGAATAATTTCTGCTAATAAGTTAGCTACGATTAAATCAACAGGACCTTCAATACCTTCTAAAAGACTATTTTGCCCAACAGACACGATATCATCTGTTTTATTTAAACGCACATTCATTTCTGCACTTTCAACTGCAACCGGATCTAAATCATATGCTTGAACAGAAGACGCACCTAATTTTGCCGCTGCAATACTAAGCACACCAGAACCTGTTCCTACATCAATGATAGCGTCACCTGGCTGTACTGTTTTTTCTAAAGCACGAATACACATCGTTGTTGTTGGATGAGTTCCTGTACCAAACGCCATACCTGGGTCTAATTCAATGATTTTTTCATCAGGAGAAGATGGTGTATATTCTTCCCACGTCGGTACGATTGTGAATGTATCAGAAATTTGTACTGGATGGTAATATTTTTTCCAAGCAGTAGCCCAATCTTCTTCATTGACTTCGTTAACGGTAATATTTCCAGTACCAATTTCAATGTCGTAAGATGGAAGCACATCAATAGATGATTTTACACCTGCAATCGTTTCATGTAAAGAATCCGTTTGCGGGAAATATGCTTTTATTAATACACCTTCCGCCGGATATTCATCTGGATTCAATGCATAAATTTCACCATATTGTTGCTCGCGCTCTTTCGTTAACTCCGCTGGATCCTCAATCGCAACTCCGCTAGCACCAGCTTCATGTAAAATATGAGAGACAGCTTCTACTGCTTCTTCTGTTGTATGAATACTAATTTCTGACCATTTCACAATTTACCAACTCCATTTTTTATTTCCATTATTCCCCTTTGAAAGCACGTTTAAGCTTTCCGAATAAACTATCATCCTGCTCTTCTTGTCCTGCAAATTCACGTAATAAATCTTTTTGCTGTGAAGTCAATTTCGTCGGTACAACAACGCGAACGACTACATATTGATCTCCTTGACCGTATCCACGTACGTTCGGAGCACCTTTTCCTTTTAGGCGGAATTCTGTTCCTGTTTGTGTTCCTGCTGGAATTTTCAGCTTCACTTTACCATGAACAGTAGGAACTTCCACTTCATCACCAAGCGCCATTTGCGCAAATGTTAATGGCATTTCGCAAATAATATGATCTCCTTCACGCTCGAAGAATTCATGATTTCTTACATGAACGACTACATATAAGTCTCCTGCTGGTCCGCCATTTACGCCGGCTTCACCTTTTCCAGACACACGAATTTGTTGACCATTATCGATACCCGCTGGAATTTTAACATTGATTTTTTTACGTTTACGAACTTTACCTGAACCGTGACATGTCGTACATTTTTCTTTAATAATTTGTCCAGTTCCTGAACAATG